>JAJRYW010000239.1 GCA_024275555.1 Calditrichota bacterium
ATGACTAATCCCGGGAAATATTATCCTCCTCGTTCCAAGCTCCCGCTTGGAAGGCACTTTTCACTCTAAGCTCCGCTTACATTGCCAAGACGAAAGCAAATGAATACCCGCACACTTTAGACTGCGCATAGTTACTCTCGTTGGTGTCTTTGTTGCTGCGGCGGTGTTTCGCAATTCCGGCAGACCGGAATGCGGCTACCGGATTACCTGCGGGCAATAATCATTTAATCCTGTTATTATTTGTGTATTTCCTGTATTTTGTAGGTTGAATAGCGACAAAGATTCTTGGATATCAAGCTGTTTTTACGATTTTAGTTCTGCAGCTACACATGAGGAGCAAACCGATGAAGACGCTGGTGCTGGGGATTGGAAATGTGCTGATGGGCGATGAAGGAGTCGGGGTGGAAGTAATTAACCGGATGGCTGGCCGGATTGAGGATTTACCCGGCATTGACTGTCTGGACGGCGGCACCGGCGGTTTTCACCTCCTGGGCTATTTTCAGGAATACCGGAGAATCATCTTAATCGATGCGACCCTCGATGGAGAGCCGCCGGGAACCATAAAGGTTATCCGGCCGCGCTACGCAGACGATTACCCGGTTACATTATCCGCACACGAAATCGGTTTAAAAGATTTGATAGATGCGACGTATCTGTCCGGCCGCCGGCCGGAAGTTGTCCTGGTTACCATCAGCATTGCCGATTTAAATGAAGTTACCATGGAATTATCGCCGGAGATTACCCGGGCGATCCCGGGCGTCATCAAAACGGTGATGGAAATAATAAAGGCAGATCGCTAAATACAGCGATCTGCCTCCACTTAGCTACGGAGCGCAACCATGCAATTGCGCTTTTGTTGCTTTCCGTTAAGTTTGGTCGTTTTCCCGGTCGATAAACTTCCACCCGCCAACCATCGACGAGGTGGTGCCGCGGCCTTCCACATAATCGTGGTAAAAGACCAGGTGCACATGCACCAGGGAGACGATGATAAAAAACCACATCATGATATGATGCCATTGGCGAACCGCAAAGTCTCCTCCCATCATTGGCACAATCCAGGCAAAAAGCTGGGGAAACCAACTGGGGCTCATTGCCGCATACATCCCGAAACCGGTAATCACCTGGAATAAAAAGGCCAGGAATAAAAGAAAATAGGTAACCCCGGCCAGGGCGTTGTGCCCGGTGGAGATAAGCGGTTTCTGACGGATTTGCAGGATATCGATTTTCAGGACCGAGATGATATCCTGCCAGTGGCGTTTGGTGTAAGGAATAAAATTGGTCCAGCTCGCATATTTATTGCCCACAAATCCCCAATAGATTCGAAACAAAAAGTTAAACAGGAATACGTAGGCAGCCACGAAGTGAATAAAGCGCACCGTGCCGAACCAGTATTGATTCCAGGCTTCGCTGGCGCTGTGAATGGCCAGCGGAGCGCCGATGAGATACCCGGTAGCGATCAAAACCAAAAGACAGGCAAAGTTTACCCAGTGATATATCCGGACCGGGAGTTGCCAAACATAGAGTCGTTCCAGCATAAGACGTTTTGCCATAACTTGCCTCCTCCCTACAATACCTGGATTTTATTTACCTGCCGGCCATCCGGGTCGTACAAGTGCACCGCACAGGCAAGGCACGGATCAAATGAATGAATAGTGCGCAGAATTTCCAACGGTTGTTCATCGTTGGCCACCGGAGTTCCCACCAGGGAGGCTTCATAAGCGGATTGCTTGCCTTGTGCATCCCGCGGGGAAGCGTTCCAGGTGCTGGGCACCACCAATTGGTAGTTCTCAATCTTTTTGTCTTTGATGACGATCCAGTGAGCCAGGCCGCCCCGCGGGGCCTCGGTCAGGCCGACGCCCCGGGCTTCTTTGGGCCAACTGGAGGGCTCCCACATTTCCTGCGTGTGAGTGCGGGAATCGCCGTTCTTAATATTACTCAGCAGGTCCTGATAGAACCCGCGCATCCAATGGCCAACCAGCCGGGTTTCCAGGCCGCGGGCCGCCGTACGCCCCAGGGTGGAAAAGAGCGCGGTAACCGGCGCGTTCAGTACGCCCAGGGCTTCGTTTACCACATCCTGGATCTCGGTGCTTCCCGAGGCATAGCCGACCAACATGCGCGCCAGGGGGCCCACTTCCATGGGATGATCCTTCCAGCGCGGCGTCTTCAGCCAGGAATACTTGTCCTCCACATTTAAATAATCATACGGCGGCTTAGGGCCGGTGTAATTAAACTCCGTTTCCCCTTCCCAGGGATGCAGGGACTTCGCATCGCCGTTCCGGTATTTATACCAGGAATGGGTGACATACTCGCGCACCTGCTCGGGATCGTCGCCTTTGACTTCGAGGACTTCGTTTAAATTTCGATCCAGAATTGCCCCGCGCGGGAATTTAAAGTTACTGGGGTCATTGTATCCATTGGTGGGCAAATCTCCGTAAGAGAGGTAATTGGAAAGCCCGCCGCCAATGGAAAACCATTCCATATAATAGGGAGCAATCGCCAGCAAATCGGGCAGGTAGACTTGCTCGACAAACTCAATCGCTTCGTCGATCAGCGCACCGACCAGGGCCAGGCGCTCCGCATTAATGGCGTTGGCGTCGTCAATGTTTATCGAGCATGGCGCACCGCCCACCAGGTAATTGGGATGCGGGTTTTTGCCTCCGAAAACAGTGTGCACTTTGACGATCTCTTTCTGCCATTCCAATGCTTCCAGGTAATGGGCGACGCCGAGCAGATTGATCTCCGGAGGCAGTTTATAGGCCGGGTGTCCCCAATAGGCGTTGGCAAAAATGCCCAACTGCCCGCTTTCCACAAATGCTTTGATGCGGTTCTGCACATCGGCAAAATATTTAGGCGAACTCTTCGGCCAGCGGGAGATCGATTTAGCAATCCGGGAAGTTTCCGCAGGATTGGCTTTGAGCGAACTCACCACATCCACCCAGTCCAGCGCATGGAGATGATAAAAATGCACCACGTGATCCTGGAGATATTGGGCGCAGAACATCAGGTTGCGGATTAACTCCGCATTGGGCGGCACGCTGATCCCCAGGGCATTTTCCACGGTGCGCACCGAAGCCAGCGCGTGCACGGTAGTACAAACCCCGCAGACCCGCTCGGTAAAGGCCCAGGCGTCGCGCGGATCGCGGCCTTTCAGAATCTTCTCCATTCCCCGGACCATCGTTCCGGAAGAAAATACATCGACTATTTTACCGTTTTTCACCTCAGCTTCAATGCGGAGGTGCCCTTCAATCCGGGTAATCGGGTCGACAACAATTCGTGTGGCCATTATTCACCTCCTTCTTCTTTGGGGTTTTCCGGAGTCGTATCCGCACTGTTTTCTATGCCCTCCCGGATCAGTTTGCGTTTGCGGATGTTGGTAGAAATAGCGTGCGCCGCCATCCCTCCCAGGGTAACCGCACCAACCGTCAGGCCGATTTTGTCCGCGGTTGTTTCAATGCCAAATCCCGGGAAAGAAGCCAGGTGCTGGTAAAAGGGGCCGTTATCCCAGAAATTTTCCTCACTGCAGCCAATGCAGCCATGCCCGGATTGAATCGGGTAACTGACCCCGCCGTTCCAGCGCATGATGCCGCAGGCGTTGTATGTGACCGGCCCGCGACAGCCCATTTTGTACAGGCAGTAGCCTTTTTTGGCGCTCTCATCATCCCAGGCTTCCACAAAGAGCCCGGCGTCGTAATAGGGGCGACGGTAACAGGAGTCGTGAACACGCTTGGAATAGAAGGCTTTGGGGCGGCCTAATCCGTCTAATTGAGGTATCCGGCCAAAGGTCAGCACATGTACAATGACCCCGGCCATCACTTCGCCGATGGGGGGGCAGCCCGGTACTTTGATGATCGGCTTATTGGTGATAATTTTGTGGATGGGCGTGGCCCCGGTCGGATTGGGATTGGCCGCCTGCACGCAGCCGTTGGAGGCGCAACTGCCC
>JAJRYW010000240.1 GCA_024275555.1 Calditrichota bacterium
ACCGGTTTGCGGGCGTAGCGAATCCGCAGGATCATCTTCTGAAAGGCTTCGGTCATCTTTTCCAGCAGCTCAAAATTGCCCTGCTGAATGACATAGGCCACTTCTCCCAGGTTGGCCCCCACGGAAAAATTTTTGCCCTCGTTGCCAATCACCAGGCCGTGGTAATCATGCTGCTCCACAAAGTCGATCGCTTCCATGAGCCCTTCCACGACATCGCGTCCCAGGGTATTGGATTTGGATCGGAATTCATAGAGCGCCACCCGCTCGCCGATATCCAGCAAGGCCGCTTCTTTGCGTTCAATAAGAATTTTCTCTTTTTTATTTTTCACCACATTCAGGTTGATCCGGTCTGAGTAAGCGGGCAATGGTGCATACCCCTGGCCGGGCCGGTAGACTTCCGGTGAAGAAACATCGCCGCGATAAAAACTCTCCGCCCCCGCCTGAACCATCTCATCCACCCAGGCCGGCCAGGCAATTCCGGCAGATTTCATATCCTCAAGGATTTTCTTCATGCCGATCACATCCCAAATCCGGAAGGGGCCCAGTTCCCACCCGAATCCCCAGCAGACGGCGTTGTCCAGATCGGCAGGGTTCCCGGTGATTTCCGGAATTCGCCGGGCGGCGTATCCAAGCAGGTCCAGCGTGGTTTGGCGGATGAAGGCGCCGATCCGCCCGGTGTCCGCATAAAGCGCTTTGTAACGCTCCCGCAGATCGGCTATTTTCGAGTACTCCTCCAAACCTTCCAGGCGAAGCGGCCGGCGCGGCTGGTACTCCAAAGTCTCCTTATTCAGGGAGAGAATCTCTTTCTTTACTTTTTGATAAAATCCTTTGCCGCTTTTTGCGCCCAGCAATTTTTGCTCGACCATCTTTTTCAGCAACGCCGGGGGACGATGCGCCTGGCGGCTTTCATCATCGGGAACGGCCTGGTAAAGATTTTCGCCCACATAGGCCAGGGTATCGACCCCCACCACATCGATGGTGCGGAAGGTAGCCGACTTGGGGCGGCCGATCAGCGGCCCGGTCAGCGCATCGATCTCCTCAATCGAATAATCGCCGTCGGTAAAAAAGCGCACCGTCTGAAAAATCGCGTAAGCGCCGATCCGGTTGGCAATAAAATTAGGCGTGTCTTTGGCAACCACCGTATTTTTGCCCAAATGAGTGCGCCCAAACCACTGCATGTAGGATATAAGATCCGGATCGGCGTCCGGCGTGGGAATAAGCTCCAGCAAAGGAAGATAACGGGGCGGATTGAAAAAATGGGTTCCCAGGAAGCGCCGTTTAAACTCCTCAGAACGCCCTTCCGAAATTAACCGCAACGGGAGGCCGCTGGTATTGCTGCTGATGATCGCCCCGGGGTGAGCAATCTCCTCGACCCTGCTCATCAACTGCTGTTTGATATCCAAATTTTCAATCACCGCCTCGATGATCCATTCCGCCCCGGCGATCCGGTCAAAGTGCTCTTCAAAATTACCGGGGATAATCCGGGTTGCCGCGTCCCGGGAGGCCAAGGGATTGGGCTTCATTTTGCCCAGTTTTTTAAGCGCGCCCCTGACAATGGCATTTTTATCCCCTTCCTTGGGAGCAATATCCAATAAATGCACCTGTATCCCGGCGTTGGCCAGGTGGGCGGCAATTTGAGCGCCCATGACCCCGGCGCCAAGCACGGCCGCAGTGCGTAGCGGCAACTTATGCTGATAGACTGGCATAGAAGACCTCCTGGATCGGTTGGATGAAAGACTATCGGTCTTTACTTCTTTTTTTTGATGGCAAAAGTTACGGAAAAGTCGTCACAGCTTGAACACTGTTCAGCAACAAAAATATAACAGCGTCTTGAACGGTGTTCAACCGAAAAGTTTAAAATCTTTGCAGTTGTTCAGGTATTTTTAACAGGAGGAGCAGGATACACCGGGTAAGATGATGATCAATCCGTTGCCCGGTTACTCAAGGCCGTTTATCCAATGTTTCTGCCTCCCCGAGACAAATACATGGCGCACCAATGGCTTGTGCTTTGTTGCCGGAGTCTTATCCTATTTTCAAAACTATGCCGGTTGAGGGGTAAAAAACCGGTGTTTTTGTGTAGCAAGCTTTTAAAAAGGTGTTAAAACGAGGTATTTGCGTAGCCGGACCGTTGTCATGTGAAATTTCCCCACCCCGGCCCTCCCCGAAATCGGGGAGGGAGGCCGCTTTCACCCCGATTTCTCATTAATCTCGTCAAAAAACAATGTTAGTGAGAATTTTGCTGCAAGATATGCCTGATGGTGGCGCTAATCATTTCTGCCGGGTCAATTCGCCGGTCGATGCGTTTGGCCTTGAGCAGCGTCACCACGCCGTGCATAAACGACCAGATTAAGTGGGCATGAATATAGGGCTCCCCGACGGAGAGCAGCCCCTGGTCCCGGCACTCTTTTAGGGCGCTGGCCACCACTTCCACACTGCGCCGGGCCCGGCGGTATTTTTCGGCCGGAAAACGGGCCATGCGTTCCGGGTTGAGCATAAACATGATTTCGTAGTAGGCCGGGTTGTCCAAGCCGAACTGGATATAGTTGCGGCACAGTTGCTCCAACCGTTGCAGTGGATTGTCGAATTCCGCTTCGGTGTGATCCTGAAGTTCGATCAGCTTTTCAAAACCTTCTTCAATCAGCGAGTGGATCAATTCATCTTTGTTATGGAAATAAAAATAAATTGTGCCCACGCTACACCCGACCTGCCGGGCAATCATGCGAATTGAGAGCTGGGTAATTCCCTGTTCAATCAGAAGTTCCCGGGTAACATCTAATATTGTTCGTCGAATATCCGGCTGAGGAGAGCTTGCCATAGTAACCGCCACATCAGAGTACGTAGTCTTATGGGTTTTGGGGAATATAACCCCCGCCTGAACACTGTTCAACACCTATTTTTTTCAACACCCGGGGAAATTGGAAAAATTGCCGGGAAGGTTTAGTCGTAGACATTGGCGGTTTTAACTAAGGCGGGGTTATTGGTGATCTTGATTTTACGGCCTCTTATTTCGATAATCTTTTCCTGCTTGAATTCGGATAAGTAGCGGATCACCGATTCGGTGGCTGTGCCGACGATGTTGGCGATATCCTCGCGGGTCAGGTGGATATCCAGGGTTTCGCCGTCGTCGGACAGGCCGTAAAACTCCTCTAAAATGAGCAGGGTCTCCGCCAGGCGCTCCCGCACCGGTTTTTGAGCCATATCGACCAGGCGGGTTTCGGCCACTTTCAATTCCTGGGAAAGCAGCCGAATCACCTTCATAGACATTTCCGGATTATTTTGAATCAGTTTAAAAAAGACATCTTTGGGGATAAAACACACCAGGGAGTCTTCCAGCGCCGCCGCAAAGGAGGCGTACAGTTCCCCGCTGATCAGGGAACGGTAACCTAACACATCGCCGGCTTTGGCCAGCCGCACAATCTGCTCTTTGCCGTAGGCGTCCAGCTTGTAGACTTTGGCTTTGCCGCTGTTCAGGCAATACAGACCGGCCGGCCGGGTGCCTTCATAAAAAACATTCTGTCCCTTTTTATACAAATTACCGGTCTTGTGGCCGGCAACCAATTGCACTTCTTCGGGATTCAGCTCATCAAAGATGGAACACAATCGCGCTTCGCATTTCTCGCAGGTAGGTAAGTCCAGCTTTCTGGGCATGAAGAGAGCTCCTTCTTCTTCAAAAATATGCTGAAACGGTGAATCACTAAGCCTGAAGATAAAAGTATTTTCGGGATTTTTCAAAAGAATAATATTTTGCCCGGTTATGGGGCCTATCCGGGCCGTATTGCGGCGCAGCAGGTTTATTTTTGCACCAGTTTTTCGAAAGAAGGGGTCATCAATTCTTTAAAGCGGGTTCCTTCCCGCACCAGCATAAACACCGCCAATTGGTGCTCGCGGGCAAATTTGATCCCCTGTTCCGGCCCCATCACATCCAGGGCCGTGGCCAGGCCGTCGGCCTCCATACAGCTTGCAGCGGCCACGGTGACAGAGGCTAATTTATGCTGAATCGGCCGTCCCGTGCGGGGATCGATAGTATGCGAGTAGCGCACACCGTCCGCTTCAAAATAGTTGTGATAATCGCCGGAGGTGGCCATGGCCAGGTTGGATATTTTGACCACCTTCCGGATATCAAAACCGCGGTCCGGGGTGGCAACTCCCACACGCCACACCGCTCCTCCCGGGCCGGTTCCCCGGCCGCGCACTTCGCCGCCGATTTCTACCAGGTAATTTCGGATATTCAATGAATCCAGGTAGGCGGAAACTTTATCTACCCCAAAACCTTTGGCAATAGAAGACAGGTCGCAGTAGACATTTGCATTTTTTTTGCGAACCGCCGGAGGTTCCGGCCGCACTTCCAGCAGGTGATATCCCACTAATTTCAAGCGTTTTTGAATTTCCTCCTCGGAAGGAATTTGGGTGGGTCGCGCTTCCGGGCCAAACCCCCACAGGTTAACCAGGGGCCCGATGGTCACATCCAGAGCGCCGCCGGTAAATTCGGCCAGTTTCAGGGCCTCATCCAGCACCAGCGCAAAATCCCGCGACACCGGAAACCAATCGGTTTTCCGGTAGCGGTTGAAGCGGGAGATCTCCGAATCCTCGATATAGGTGGACATCTGCTGATTGACCTGCTTCAGCACTTCATCAATTGCTTGTTGAACGGTTTCCTGCCCGGGAACCTGTTTTTGCGCTCCCGTTTGCAGGTACTTGACCATATAGCTTGTCCCCATGGTCAGGCCATTGAGCGTAACTAACTCCGGAGCGGTTTGCTGACGGCATTGCATTATGCCTGCCAAAGCCAGTGCAAAAACAAGCAAGCGGAACCATCTCCGGACGCGTTGTGTGGAAGTCATCAATAGGTAATCTGTCTTCATTGAAGTCATAAACTCTTTCAAGTTGTCAGAATATAGAGAATCGGGTTAAAAATTCAAACCCTGAAATAATATCTGCTTTTCTGAATTTGTCCCGGCCCCGCTTTACTCGACCGTTGATTAAATATTTCGCGACCGGCAACTTTGATGGTGTAAATTAACGAGTGGCGAGTGGCGAGTGGCGAGTGGTGAGTGGCGAATTATCCCCCGGAGCGTTGCTCCGGGGGATTTTCGGACGCTCTTTCGGGGCTGGAATATCGAAATAGCCCCGAAGGGGCAAAATAAGGAAGCCCGGTGCGAAGCGCTGGGAAAAGAAAAATTTACAGTGTTTAAGCCCCATAGGGGCGACATGAGAACCAAAGTGTTAAAGTAGAATTAAGGAATCTGCAAGATTTTATGAGTCTGCAAACTCAGGCGCCAGCGGGGATTCTTTAAGCAATACTGAATAGCCAGTCGGATGTTCCTGTCCAGTTCCCGGCCGTCCATCGGCTGTAAATAGAAATGGCGGAAGGACAGGCGGGCGAACTGTTCCGGCGGCGCATCCGGCTGGGGGAAGACCAGCTTCAGTTCATCGCCCTTCCTCAACACTAATTCAGCGCCGGCTTTGGGGCTGACACAAATCCAGTCGAGGCCCGGGGGAGCAGGCAGGGCGCCGTTGGTTTCAATTGCTACCTCAAACCCATGTTGATGAAACGCTTTGATTAACGGCGTATCCAATTGCAGGAGCGGTTCTCCTCCGGTGCATACAACGAACGGCTTACCC
>JAJRYW010000241.1 GCA_024275555.1 Calditrichota bacterium
ATTTCGCCTCGCCGGAATCCGGACTTGGCTCCAAGATGGGCATCGACGCGACAACGAAAATTCCGCCCGAAACGAGCCGCGAATGGGGCCGCAAAATCCGCATGACCGACGACATCATCGACGAAGTGACGCGTAAATGGAAAGCCTATGGCCTTCCCGGCAGCGGTAAATCGATCTGGAAATAGACGGGGGACGGACTTGTTGGAAATTGCCATGCAGCCACAAAATATAGGCCCAGAGTCAGTATTTTAGATTTTTTCTGCTTTAATTTCTATTACTAGGTACTTTTACCTTGACAAAGGACTTTTCGGCGTTTAAATATCAGTCATCGAACGCCACCCGTACGTCCTGATTTCAACGAATTTTGTTTATTTGCCCCCGCCCCGCCGCTGGCGGGTTTTTTTGTTTCCAGCCCGAGCCCTCTCAAATACCGGAGGCTGCAAAAGATACATAAATTACGAAAACAGCGAAGAATTCCGGAAGGAAAACCAATCCGGGAAGGGCTAGCAGGCGTAACTGTTTATTGATGATATCGACAAAGGCGAAGGGTTTCGTCAGCGGTAGCCAGAGACTCATGAAAAGCGCCACACCCCCCCCAGACCCAATAAAACGGCTCCGTTGGAAACGAGGCCGGGACATCCGTTTCGAACATTGAAATTAATATCATCCCATACATTCCAGGAATAATCAGGGCGTGCAGAATGGCAACGGACTTCCAAACCTTGCCCGGCCCTTCCCCCGACCAACGGCAAAACACCCAAAATTGCAGAAAAACGGAAGAAGCAGTGATCCAGGTGACGAACCAAAACGAGAAAGAACCATCGATAGGTAGTGTATTTTTAAAAAAAATTGATGCCACATTAAAAAAAGCAAAGGGTGCGCCGATCAGAACGGCGAAGAACAAAAATCCGAAAACTCGAGGGTAATGTCGCTGACTTTTCATATCATTCCTGCGCTTTTATAGGGCTACACACCTTACATTAACCTTACATTAAAAATAGAACATAACGAGAATATTTATCAACCCTTCTCTGAATCAATTTTTACCACCAACCACAACACCCCCATACTTCAACACAAAAGGATCGTCGATCATGAAACACAGAATTTATTTAGAGGTGAAACCAGCAACCTCTTTCGGACGCCGCCCGTGCACCCTGATTCCAGCAGTTTTTGTCGCCCACCCCATCCTGTCCCAAAGCAAAAAGGGAGCGGGGATATTTGTTTCCAACAGGCACCAATAGGCAACCGAGGCAGAACTTAGGGCCAAGTATTGAAGTAGTTGATATGCATGATATCGGCACTCATCGCCATCAATGATGGCCCGACAATAATCAAAGGGAACGCTATTCGCGAAAACCTATTTTCTTTGAAAGCTAAAAAACCGGAGTGCCATCGCCGAAGCAGACCCCTTGCGCCGATTATGCTAATCCACAAGAAGAATGGATAAAGCAGAAGGAAGGGTCCCCACCCTCCTCCAGTCCAAGGCGAGAAGTAAAACAAGATAGGCCCAAGAATATTCAGTGGCCATACAACCAATAAATGCAGCGAAATAACCGGCTGCCATCAATGCCAAGGCCTTTCTCTAGAATTAATTGATAGCAGGGCGCATTGGGCCGGAACCGAGAATGCCGTAGGCCAAGCCCATAAGGCCCAATCGGCAATGGGGTGTTTATCCAATTGTATGCCGGTCACTCCAGAAAAATACAAATACGTCCAGGAAGCTGGAATCGTCACGAATGCGATTGCCGCGACCAGTCCCATTCCGACTACCAAAATTAAATTTTTTTTCATCCAGATGCCCAACTAAAAGTTTTATTAACTGACATTCATGCAACCAACCAATCGTCTATTTTACAGGCAGTTGTTGACCTAAAGCAAATAGCCACCAATCCAAATGAAAGGAAACGCGATGAACAACTTTGAACCCGGAATTTATCTAGAGGTAAAGCCAGCATCCTCAATCGGAATTCCTCTTGGCAACAATAAACACGCCTATCTCGTCTACCGAAAAGCCGACGGCAGCTCGGAAGTAATCCGAGGGGGGCTCGGTAAATTCGGCACTCTTTCGGTCGAAACCGGCAAAAGCCTGGAAGAAAGCAAGGACGCTCTTGATGAGGGTGAAAAACCTAATACCAGGCCGTCGCGAAAGCTCAACATTCCTTCTGAAAAATTGGACAAAACTTGGTCGAAGATGCGCGATAAGGCCGAAGAGATCGGCAAAACTCGCTTGCCTTATAACGCGAATCCCATAGGTGCTGACCAAACCAGTAACTCCGTCGTCCGCGCCGCTTTGGATGCGGCGGAAGTGCCAGTTGAATCAGCGCTCCCTGATGGAGTCGCCACCGACATCCTTCCAGGCATTGAGGACAATCTCAAAGATGACTTAAAGAATAATCCACCCAACCCCATCGAGGGCGAAATCGGCGGCACGGACGATCAGAAACCGACGCCATCCGACCCCGTTGATTCGTCCGATAACGAACCTTCGGGCCATGACGACGGCGCAGACGACGACCAGGGCAGCGACGACACGTCCGGGAACGACCAGAATCAGAGCACCCGAACCGGCGAAGACCTCGAAAATGCCTCTCCGGAAAACAGGAAATTCATGGACGACCTGATGCAACCGGGCGATGCGGTAGAGGACATCATGCTGAAACGTCCGCAAGACATGACCGAAGGCGAATTCACGGAGTTGAAGAAACGGATGATCGCGTTGCCTGCCGGGGCGGAACAGGATCGGCTCGACAAGGTGACGACGGCGTTCCTGAAAAACAGGTTCGGTGACGGGCCCGCCGAACACGACGCTGTCGGGCGGATGATCGATCCCCAACCCGTCCGCCCCGCCCCCAAGACGCCGGGGCCCCTCCGCACGGTGGATGGCAAGCCGCTGGAAGCGGGACTGAAGCATATCGGCCAGACGATCC
>JAJRYW010000242.1 GCA_024275555.1 Calditrichota bacterium
GTTCAAAACCGCCGCCAGATTCTTTTTATGATCCAGGATGTGACCCGTCATAAAGAAGCGGAATTAGCCTTAAAGCAGAGCGAAGGGAAATTCAAGGCCCTTTTCAACTATGCCGCAGATGCTATCTTTATCACCGATTTAAGCGGCCGTTTCCTGGAAATTAACGAGGAAGCCTACCGTCGTTTGGGTTATTCCCGGCAGGAACTCAGCCGGATGACCCCGGCGGAGCTGGACACTCCCGAATACGCCGAAAAGGTTCCGGAACAGTTGCGCCAGATTCAGAAAAAAAAGGCCCTTGTTTTTGAATCCGCCCATCGCGCTAAAGACGGGCAGGTTATTCCGGTCGAAGTAAGTTCGCGCATTATCCAATACGGGGGCAAGAAAGCTTTGCTGAACATTGCCCGGGATATCAGCGAACGGAAGAAAGTGGAACGGCAAATGCGTTTCACCCAGTATATTGTCGACCACGCCGCCGATGCGGTCTTCTGGTTAGGAGATGACGCCCGTTTGATTTATGTGAATGACACCGCCTGCAAGCGATTAGGTTATTCCCGGGAAGAATTGTTGCAACTTTCGGTACATGATATCGATCGCAATTACACGGCGGATATCTGGCCGGATTTTTGGAAGGAGATTCGGCAAAAGCGTCAGTTTACGATTGAATCTGAATTGATCAGTAAAAACGGCGGGACATTTCCGGTCGAAATCATGATCAACTACCTGGTTTATGAAGGCCGGGAACTGATCTGCGCTTTTGCCCGGGATATAACCGAACGCAAACAGGCGGAGGAAGAACTGCGCATCCAGCGGGCCCACCTGGATAATCTGTTCGAAAGCGCTCCCGAGGCGATCGTGTTGCTGGATAATCAAGATCGGGTTTTGCGGGTAAACCAGGAGTTTACCCGGATGTTTGGCTACACGGTAGAAGAGGCGCTGGGGAACTCGGTAAATGATTTGATCGTTCCGCCGTCCTTGCGCGAGGAAGGCAGCCGGCTGACCCGGAAAATTACCCAGGGCCACAAGATCAACAAAGAAACATTGCGGATGCGCAAAGACGGCAGTTTGATTGACGTCTCCATATTAGGCGCGCCCATCACCGCAGAAGGCAGCCAGTTGGCCGTATACGGAATATACCGGGATATTACCGAGCGCAAACGGACCGAGGAGGCTTTGCGGCAAAGTGAGGAAAATTTCCGGCAACTGTTCAATCAAATTGCCGATCCTATCTTCATCATTGATAAAGAAACCCACCAAATCCTTTTTTGTAATGATGCGGTTATCCGGAGATATGGCTACACCCTGGAAGAAATGCAGCAAATGAAACCGATTGACTTGCACCCGGAGGAAGAGAAGGAACTGGTTCGGGAGCGTTTTCAGGGTTTTCACCGGCGCTCTGACCGGATTTATACTCACATGCGGAAAGACGGCGTGAGATTTCCAATCGAAGTGCGCACCGAACTCACCGAATACCAGGGCCGCCCCGCCCTGATCAGCGTGATCCGGGATATGACCGAAACCCTGCAAGCCCGCGAGGCGCTCCTGAAAGCGAAAGAGTCCGCCGAAAACGCCAACCGGGCCAAGAGTGAATTTTTAGCCAACATGAGCCATGAAATCCGCACGCCCATGAACGGTATTTTAGGGATGACCGAACTGGCCCTGGAAACGGAACTGTCCCAGGAACAGCGCGAGTATTTGAATATGGTCAGAAGCTCCGGCAACGCCCTGCTGACCTTGATTAACGATATTTTGGATTTTTCCAAGATCGAGGCGGGTCAACTGGAGTTGGATAACATCGAGTTCTCGTTGCGCGATACGGTGAGCGCCACATTAAAAACCGTGGGCGTCTGGGCTCACCAAAAAGGGCTGGAATTAGCGTACCGAATTGCCCCGGATATTCCCGATAACCTGTGCGGCGACCCCGGCCGGCTTCGGCAGGTGCTGATCAACCTGCTTGGCAACGCTATCAAATTTACCCCGCAGGGAGAAATCTCTCTGGAGGTTACCCGGGTGCACCTGGTCAATTGCGATTTGGTGTTGCATTTTGCCATTACCGATTGCGGGATTGGCGTTCCGGAAGAAAAACAAGCCTTGATCTTCCAGGCTTTTGCCCAGGCCGATAGCTCCACGACACGCAAGTTCGGCGGCACGGGATTGGGCCTTTCCATTACCCGGCAATTAGTGGAATTGATGGGCGGAGAAATCCGGCTTACCAGTCCGGCCCCCGGCCGCAGTTGGGATGACCCCAACCCGGGGTCGGAGTTCTCATTCTCAATCCAATTGCAGGTGCAGCCTAAGGGAAACGAGAAAAAGAACAGCGTCAACCTGGACAACCTGACCGGTTTACGGGCGCTGATTGTCGACGACCATCCCATCAACCGGCGCTTCTTTAGGGAACTGCTGACCAACTGGGGGGTGATTGTCGAGGAGGTTGTTGACGGCCCCTCCGCCTTAAAATTGTTGCAAGAGTCGAACCGGCAAAACCGCCGTTTTGATGTACTGCTTCTCGACGCACAAATGCCCGGAATGGATGGGTTTGAGGTGGCCCAAAAAATTCACCAAAACCCGGCGTTCGCGGACTTGAAGATGATGCTGTTAACTTCGGCCGGGCAGCGCGGCGACGCCAAACGTTGCCAGGAAGTAGGGATTTCCGCCTATTTGAGTAAGCCCATCCATACCCGGGAATTGTTTCGGACCATGCAGCAGTTAGCCAGCAGCGCGGTACGAACCTCATCAAAAAGGCCGCTGATCACCAGGTACAATGTGGAATCGGCTCAAAAACGCCTCCACGTACTGATTGCTGAAGATAACCATGTCAACCAACGCCTGGTAAGCCGCCTGCTGGAAAAAATGGGACACAGCGTGATCATTGCCAATAATGGCCGGGAAGCAGTGCAATCCTGGAAGAACGAAAACTTCGACCTGATTCTGATGGATGTGCAAATGCCGGAAATGGACGGTTTCGATGCCACAAAGGCCATCCGGGAAGCCGAAGAACAAAGTCCGAAACATACACCTATCATTGCCCTGACCGCCCATGCGATCAAAGGCTTTAAAGAAAGGTGCCTGGCGGCAGGGATGGACGCCTATGTCTCCAAGCCGATTAAACGGCAGGAACTTGTTGCGGCCATCGAACAGTTTTTCCCTGAGTGACTATCCTAAAAAAACACTTTTTCTCGCTTAGGCTGAACCGGAACATCGTTGGAGACGTTTAAACTCCAAAGAGCGGTTTTTGCCTGTCCGGCCGTAAAATAAATTGTCTTGAGGAGAGTTGCTGTTGCGGTTAGATTTCTGCTTACCTCTCAGGGGAATCCTACCGATAACGGCCTCGGATGAATCTTGAATATTCTGATATAACTAAAATGTAAAGGGGAGCTATCATGTTTGAAGACATTGTTGATAAGGTTTTTGCCAACCAACTTTACCTGACCATCGCGGCAATTTTAGCAGGGGTGATGCTGTTCTCGCTTATGAAAAAACTCTTCAAACTTCTGTTGATTGCCGTTTTATTGGTGATCCTGGGAGCAGCCTACATCTCCTACACCAGCGACGACCCGGTCGGCGCGACTAAGGATCTTCTGGAAAAAGGCAAGGAGACCATCGATGACCTCCAGGATCGCAAAGACGACCTGAAGGATATGCTTGACCAGGTTCAATAACCCCGGCCGGGGTGCTGCCGATTTTATTCCGCTTGTCATCCAGGATGTCTCAACTCGGTGCATTACGATTCGCAGCGAGTTGAGGCTCCCATCATTAAGTTTTTTACCGCACATTTTTTTCGGGCCGCGGATTTACAGGCCCGATCCTCCACAGCGTGAGGAGGTCGTCATTGGGGAATCAGCACAGGTTTTGGCGGAGCGGAGCAACCATTATCTTCCTCCCTATGGATCCGCTTTGTTCATTACAAAAAGAATGTCTACAAAAACCATAAACAGTATGAGAAATCCCCTAAAAGGGCAGTCGTGTTGATCCGCGGCTACCATAAAAAGTGCAACGTAATAAATCATTTAGAAGCAAATTTGACTTGCTCAATCATCAATTAATTTTCAGCAGAACTTTAACCGCCCGGAAAAGGTAGTTATATTCTTGCTCATAAATTTGATATGGAGACCATGATGCGATTCTACTTTTCCCTGGTGCTGTTTTTTGCCCTGCTGATTTCCGCCTGCAGCGGTTCCCGGCCAACAATTTCCACAACAACTTCTCCGGAGGGCCCGGTTGCTGCGGCTGCGGCCTCGCATCGCTGGCAGCCGGAGGAAGTCCTGCCGGTGGACCCCAAAATTCGTATCGGCAAGCTGGATAACGGTTTAAGGTATTACATACGCAAAAATGTCAAACCGGAAAACCGGGCCGAACTGCGCCTGGTGGTAAACGCCGGCTCTATTCTGGAGGACGACGACCAGCAGGGGCTGGCCCACTTTGTGGAGCACATGGCTTTTAACGGCACCGAGAAGTTTGCCAAGCAGGAACTGGTCAATTACCTGGAGTCCATCGGGATGCGTTTTGGCCCGGATTTAAACGCCTATACCAGTTTTGATGAAACCGTTTATATGCTCCAGATTCCCACCGACAGCAGCGCCATTGTGCAAACCGGGTTTGATATTCTTTCCGAATGGGCCCATTTCCTGAGTTTTGATTCCACGGAGATCGAGAAAGAACGCGGGGTGGTCATCGAGGAGTGGCGGTTGGGACAAGGCGCCCAGGCCCGTATGCGCGATAAACAATTTCCGATTCTTTTCAAAGGCTCCCGCTATGCGGAGCGATTGCCGATTGGCCGGAAAGCGGTGCTGGATACTTTCCATCATGAGTCGCTGAAACGGTTTTATCAAAAATGGTACCGGCCCGAGTTAATGGCGGTTGTCGCCGTGGGCGATTTTGATCCGGGGCAGATAGAAGATCAGATCAAAACCCATTTTAAAGAGATACCCGCCAGCCGGACCGCTGTGGAGCGCCCGCTTTACCCGGTACCGGACCACTCCGAAACCCTTTTTACCATTGTCGCCGATCCGGAAGCAACCCGCAGCAGCGTGGCGGTCTACACCAAGCAGGATGTGGAGCCGGAAGGCACCGCCGGGGATTACCGGCGCTCTTTGGTGGAAGGGCTCTTCCACAGCATGTTCAATGCCCGCCTGGATGAACTGCGCCAGCAGCCCCAGCCGCCTTTTCTGTTCGGCTACTCCGGCAAATCCCGCTTTGTGCGCACCAAGTCTTTTTATACGCTTGGCGCCGCGGTGGAGAATACCAAATTACTTACCGGGCTGGAAGCCTTGTTGACCGAAGCGGAGCGCGTCAAACAATTCGGATTTTCGGAAAGCGAATTAAATCGCCAGAAGGCGGACATGCTTCGTTCCATCGAGTTGGCCTATAATGAGCGCGACAAAAGTAATTCCCGGGGATACGCCGCTGAATATATCCGCAATTTTTTAACCAATGAGCCGATTCCGGGCATTGAGGTGGAGTATCAACTGTACCGGCAGTTTGTGCCGGAAATCAGCCTGGAGGAAATTAACCGGCTGGCCGGGGATTGGCTGAAAGACCAAAACCGGGTGATTGCGGTAAACATGCCGGAGCGGGAGGACCTGCCCGTACCCACCGAAGCGGAATTGCTGTCGGTGTTTCGGAAAGTGGAATCGCTGACCCTGACGCCCTACCGGGATGACGTCTCCGAAGAAGCCTTGCTCCCGGAACTACCCGCGCCGGGAACCATTGTCGCGGAAAAAACAATCCCGGAGATTGATGTTGTCGAGTGGCGTCTCTCCAACGGGGTTCGGGTGGTATTTAAAAGCACGGATTTTAAAAATGACCAGGTGATTATGAGCGCCTTTAGCCCCGGCGGCCATTCCCTGGCGGCGGATCAGGATTTTATTCCGGCCATCACAGCCACCTCGGTGGTGACCCAGGGGGGAGTGGGCAATTTGAACCGGATTCAGTTAGAGAAAAAGCTGGCCGGAAAGGCCGTCAATATCTCGCCGAGCATTTCCGAATTGGCGGAAGGGTTCCGCGGCAGCGCCTCCCCCAAAGATTTGGAAACGCTGTTTCAGCTCACCTATCTCTACTTTACGGCGCCCCGCAAAGACAGCAGCGCCTTTTTATCCTACCGGCAGCGCTTACAGGGGTATCTGGAAAACCGCAATGCCGATCCGGAGAGCGCCTTCGAAGACACCCTGCAAGTGACGCTCAGCCAGCATCATTTCCGGGCCCGGCCCTGGAGCGCCGAGGTGCTTAAGGAGTTGGATTTGGAGCGCTCCTACCAATTCTACCGGGATCGCTTCGCAGACGCCGGCGACTTCACCTTTTTCTTTGTCGGGAATATCGATCCGGACTCGTTGCGGAAATTCAGCCGCCGTTATTTAGCCAGTCTGCCCGCCCATAGCCGCCGGGAAAACTGGCGCGATGTGGGAATAACCCCTCCGCAGGGGGTGATCAAAAAAACGGTCCGCAAGGGGCTGGAACCCAAAAGCCGGGTGAGCATTGTTTTTACCGGGCCATACCAGTGGAGCCGCGAAAACAACTATTTGCTGCGCTCGATGGCCTCGGTATTGCGGATCAAATTGCGGGAGCAACTCCGCGAGGATAAAGGCGGAACCTATGGGGTGGGGGTAAGCGCCTCGCCCTCGCACTATCCCCGCCAGGAATATGAGATCAGCATCGGATTCGGTTGCGCCCCGGACCGGGTGGAGGAGTTGATCAAGGCAACCTTTCTCCAGATTGACAGCCTGAGGCAATTTGATCCGGATGAGAAGGTGCTGCAAAAGGTCCGGGAAACCCAGCGGCGAAGCTATGAACTGAACCTGAAACGAAACGGCTATTGGCTGCGTCTGCTTCGCCGGGCTTACTTCCACCACAGCGATCCAACCAATGTGCTCCATTTCCCGGAGCTGATGGAAACCCTGCAAGCCGGGGCCATCCGTGAGACTGCCGAACGCTATCTGAATCACAATAACTACGTGCAGGTGGTTTTGTTGCCGGAGGAATAAAGGCGTCTCGGTAGCCGCAGGCTTTAGCCTGCGTTTGTTCCAGGGGAAATATAAGCGGTTATTGATTTCCGGAAATTCACCCTGTTTCCGGTAGGCGCCCCGATAAAACGGGATGTAAACACAGGCTTTAGCCTACGCTTACTCGCTGAACCGGCGTGTTTTTTGAGTATGTCATGCCGGGCGGCGCCCGGGCATCCTTGCCTCTCAGCGCTGTCCGCATTTGGCCGACCCGCGCGGGGGCCCTGAATCTCCAATGACGACGTCACCGCGTTGCGGCGGGGTAAACAAGTCCGGGGCGACAGTGTTTTTTTTAATCATGCCGGCCTCAGGTTGCCAAATTCACTTTGCCTTCGTCCTCCGGGCCGATGATATTCCCGCTTGTCTCTCAATGCTTATTTTTGTAAGATTGTTGATTAATTTTCGCAGGAAATCCTGTCTACCCAAACCGGCATACTGCGAGTTTTTGAGCAATAATTTATTCCCTGAGCGAGGTAATTTTTATGAGCGAAGAAAAAAAATCACTCCCCCTTGAAAACCGCAAGACCGGAGAAAACCAGGAAGATAAAAATACTGCTCCTACCAACTTTATCCGGCAGATCATCGACAAAGATTTGGAAACGGGCAAATACGAGGGACGGGTGCATACCCGTTTCCCGCCGGAGCCGAACGGCTACCTCCACATTGGCCACGCTAAGTCGATCTGGCTGAACTATGGTCTGGCCCAGGATTACGGCGGCCTCTTCAATCTCCGTTTTGACGACACCAATCCCATCAAAGAGGAAGAAGAGTTTGTGAAATCCATCCAGGAGGATATCCGCTGGCTGGGGGTGGATTGGGAAGATCGCCTCTACTTTGCCTCGGATTATTTTGACCAACTCTACGAATGGGCGGTGCAGCTTATTAAAGACGGTAAAGCCTATGTAGACGACCTCTCCCCGGAGGAAATACGCCAGTATCGCGGCACTTTGACTGAACCGGGTAAAGAAAGCCCTTACCGGAACCGCAGCGTGGAGGAGAACCTGGATTTGTTTGAACGGATGAAGAACGGCGAATTCCCGGACGGCTCCCGGGTGCTGCGGGCTAAAATCGACATGGCTTCTCCCAACCTTAATATGCGCGACCCGGTGATGTACCGAATTCTGAAAGCGACTCACCATCGCACCGGGGACAAATGGTGCATTTATCCCATGTATGACTGGGCGCACGGCCAAAGTGATTCGATTGAGGGGATCACCCACTCTATTTGCACGCTGGAGTTTGAGGCGCACCGGCCGCTTTACGACTGGTTTTTAGAGGCCCTGGGAATTTTTCATCCGCAGCAAATCGAGTTTGCCCGGCTGGAATTGAACTACACGGTGCTGAGCAAGCGCAA
>JAJRYW010000243.1 GCA_024275555.1 Calditrichota bacterium
CCCAAAAAATACATATTGCTCTTTTTAAAACATTACCTTAAGTGCGAAAGTTGAATTTTGAAAACCTCAAATATATTAACTGAACCGTAAATTAATATATGATTGGTATTATTAAAATACTGCTGCTGAGTTGAATGTTCCGGCGTAAAGTGTATCTCAGATATCGAAAACAATCCGGGTGTGATAGCCGTCTTCTTTCCGGGTAATCTGCAATTGATGAAAGGTGACCGCTTTTATTTCCATAGCCAGATGATGCCGTTGGGGATCGAGCGCTTCCCCGCGCACTAAAGCAGTTAACCGCCAGGATTTGCCATCCGGCTCGATTTTGAGCTCGGTTGTCTCTGCGGCAATCCAGCGACGAGCATTGAGCAGGAAGTTTAATTCACTCAGCCACTGCACCAGCAAATCCTCCCGGTCAACCCCTTCTAAACGGATGGTGCGTCGGGTGAGCGGCTGCACCGGGGTATCTTCCAGCACCAATTGCTTCCATCCCCGGGCCGCCTCGGCAAAGAGCCGGGGCAGGTCCGGGGCGGAGACTCTCAAGGCCACATCAGCGGTGTGTGATAAAATCTCAAACATGTTATTTTAGACCGTCCCGTTAATAAACCGCAAGGTTTGCGACGACCGCAGCGGCGAATAAACCCGGGCAAGAAGAGTGATGCGCCGGGGCCGAACCTGTTCCGGAAAAATAAATTTGGGCAAACCCGACAAATAATCCAACTGATTTGATTTTTTCGTTTGATTTTTTTCCGGTGATCACGTAAGTTTATTGCTTGTTTATTCATATGTATAATTTTCTAAACCTGTAGGAGTACCGTCTCTTATGATGATAAAAATTCACCAACGGACCACACTGGTTTTGTTTATCTTAGTGACCTTAATTGTAGCCTTCATCGGCTTGATGGTGATTGAGTGGGGCGCCGACTACTCCAGCGCTTCCCGGATGGAACAAAACATTATCGGGAAGATAAATGACCGGGAGATCAGCATCGATTATTTTCGTTCCCGGGTGCAGCAAGCTTATCAGAATGAGTTGCAGCGCAGCGGCAAGTCTAACTTAAGCGACGAGGAATTGCAGCGGCTGCGGGACCGGATCTGGGAAGAAATTATCCAGGAAATACTCTTAGCCAAGGAAGTGGAGCGCCTCAACATCAAAGTCAGCAACGAAGACATTGCCAACAATGTCCTGGGTCTGCTTACTATCCAATATCAAAACGATCCCAATTTCCAGACGAACGGACAATTTGACGTCGAAAAACTGAAAGACGCCTTGCGCCAGGACCAGAACAAGCTCAGCCTGCTGCAACTGGAAATGGAAATGCGCCAGCGCCTTCCCTATCAAAAGCTGCTGGAAATTGTCAACGCGGCGGTGATTATACCGGAGGCGGAAATCCGGGACGAGTTTAAGCGCCAGAATCTGCAAGCCAAGCTCGATTATCTTTTTGTGCCGGTTTCCGGCTTTCTGAAGGACAGCGTCAAGGTTACCGAAGAGGAATTACGCAAGTATTATAAAGAACATAAAGAAAAAGAATTTGCCCGCCCGGAAAAACGTCAATTGAATTATGCGCTCTTTTCCCTGCTTCCCACCGCCGATGACAGCGTAATGATCCGAGAAAAAGCAGAGCGGATTAAACAAGAGGCGCTCTCCGGGAAAGATTTTGCCGCGTTAGCGGACCTGGAGTCGCAGGACCCCAGCGTGATCAACAACCACGGCGACCTGGGGTACTTTGCCCGGGATGCCATGGTGCCGGAGTTTTCCGAAGCGGCTTTTAGCGCCAAGCCCGGCCAGATCATCGGACCGGTGGAAACCCGCCACGGGCTGCACATTATTAAAGTGATTGACCGCAAAGTGGAAGACGGGGTCGAGAAAGTTCACGCGGCCCATATCCTGATCAAATTTGAAGCCAGTTCCTACACCCGCGATGAAGCCTACAACACCGCTTATGCGCTGGCCGAACGCGCCAAACACTCCGGATTAAAAAAGGCCGCCGATGAGTTGGGCGTGGAAATCAAGCAAACCAGCGAATTTCCCATGAACCGCGTGGGACAGATTCCCGGCGTGGGCCGTTTTCCGCAAGCGCTCCAATGGGCTTTCGACAACGAGGAAGGGGCGGTCTCCGACGTGTACCAGTCCACCATCGGCTATACCGTCTTTGAAGTTGCCAAGGTAATCCCGGAAGGATATCGCAGTTTTGAAGAAGCCAAGGAGATTTGCCAAAACCGGGTCGAACAACAAAAACGTAAAGAGCTGGCCCGGGCCCTGGCGGAGAAGATTGCCCCGGAAGTAAAATCTAAGGGCATCTTTAAATACAAAGCCGAATCGGAGCTTAACTTTCTGACGGCCGACAGCACCCAGGGTTTTGCCAATAATATCTTTATCCCCAAAATCGGACGCGCCCCCACTATTGCCGCAGCCGCTTTTAAACTGCCTCTGAATGAGATTGCCGGCCCGCTGGAAGCAGATCGCGGATTTTACTTTATCCGCATCAAACAACGGGATGAATTCGACGAAGCCGCCTACGCTCAGCAACAGGATGAACTACGCGATAAGCTTCTGCAGCAGAAATCCCAGCGGCAGTTTAACGAATGGTACAGCAAGCTGAAAGAGAAAGCGGAGATCGTCGACCATCGCTATCTCTTTTATCGCAGCTAATTTTCCCAGTATGATGAAGCGCCCCCCGGGGCGCTTTTTTATTGAAACAAACAGTCCGGACCTGTCAACCGTTTCAGAAGGAGAGAAAATTATGGCGATTGTAAGACCCTTCCGTGGCTTGAGACCCAAAAAAGAACTGGCCGATAAAGTAGCCGCTCCTCCCTATGATGTCCTGAACAGCGAGGAAGCCCGGGAAATGGCCAAAGACAATCCCTACAGCTTCCTGCATATCAACAAACCGGAAATTGACCTGGACCCCTCGATTGACCCCCACGATGAACGCGTCTATCAAAAAGGAGCCGAGAACCTGCGCAAACTGATTGAGCAGGGCGTGGTGGTGCAGGACAACCAACCGAATTTTTATGTCTACAAACAAATTATGGGCGACCATGAGCAAGTGGGCCTGGTTGCCTGCGCATCGGTAGAAGAATACGAAAAAGACCTGATTAAGAAGCACGAACTGACCCGGCCGGACAAGGAAGACGACCGGGTAAAACACATTGATCATCAGAACGCCCAGGTGGGGCCGGTATTTTTAACCTACCTGGCCCGGCAGGAAATTGACAAGATGGTTGCCGGGATTATGGCCGGCGAGCCGGAGTACGACCTTACCAGCGACGGGGTCCGCCATATCCTTTGGGTGGTGGATGACCGCAGCGCCATTGCCCGGCTGGAAGAGGCTTTTAAGGAAGTGCCGGTTCTGTATGTGGCCGACGGTCATCATCGCTCTGCGGCGGCTATGCGCATTAAGCAGATGCGCCAGCAGGCAAATCCCCGCCACACCGGCCAGGAAGAGTATAACTTCTTCCTCACCGTTATTTTTCCGCACAACCAGATGCAGATCCTGGATTATAACCGGGTGGTGAAAGACCTGAACGGGCAGAGCAAAGAAGAGTTTTTGCAAAATGTATCGCAAAAATTTGTGGTTGAGAAAGTGGGCGCATCCGCCTATAAACCACGGCAAGCTCACCGCTTTGGGATGTACCTGGACAGCCAATGGTACGCCCTGACCGCCCGGGAAGACAGTTTCGACCCCAATGACCCGGTAGACCGCCTGGATGTCAGCATCCTCCAGAATAATCTGCTGGCCGCTCTCTTGGGGATTGAGAATCCCCGCAAAGACAAACGGATTGATTTTGTGGGCGGAATCCGGGGACTGGGCGAGCTGGAAAAGCGGGTCAATAGCGGGGAATGGGCGGTCGCTTTTGCCCTCTACCCTACCTCGATTGAAGATTTAATGGCCATTGCCGATGCGGGAAAAATTATGCCGCCCAAATCGACCTGGTTTGAACCGAAGCTGAAAAGCGGCCTGGTGGTGCACTTGTTAGACTGATTTCGATTTCGGAAAAAATATACAGCCCATCCGGCGCAAAGCGGGGTGGGCTTTTTTTTTGATGGATAGCGGGTACTCATCGAATCAGAATTTCGTTAATGGTTTTTGCAGGCATTTTTCGAAACGAATAAGATTGATCAAGCGTAACTATTCAGCCCACTGAACACAGCAAAGAATCGAAAGAAAAAATGGCAATATTTTTATATTCGGTTAGAAGTCGTTGCCATGATGGGAGCATTTGGATTGCATTGACTGCCTGCCCCGTTGGGGTGTCAATGCATGCATCGACACAGTCGATGCAATCCAAAATCTCTACATTCTTCATTTGCTGAATAGTAACTGACGGTTCGGTTATTTTTTGGCCGGTTTTCGAAATTCTTGGTGATTTCCTATTCGGAAGTTCTCGTTTGGGGAAAATTCATGCTTGGCCACAGTTTCATACACAGAACCTTGGAAAGCCGTTAAAACGGCTATGTAATAATTTCTTTCTCATTAACACCAGGCTTGAGCCCGGTGTTAATGAGGTCTTGCAGCGATCATTTAACCGTTTCAACGGTTTTTAAAGAATGTCTGTAAAATACAATTCGTCATGCTCCCCCCAAAAATGCATTTTACTCTTATTAAAACATTACCTTAGGTGCGAAGATTAAATTTTGATAACCTCAAAAAATTTAAGCGAACCGTGAATAGTAA
>JAJRYW010000244.1 GCA_024275555.1 Calditrichota bacterium
AAGAATCAGCCCTTTTGCGATGGCTCCCACAAAGGAAGCGAGTTCCGGCCGGTAAAAATCGAAATTAAAGAGAAGAAGAAGGTCTGGCTGTGCGGCTGTAAACACACCGCAAACCAACCTTTTTGCGATGGAACTCATAAAAATTTGTAGCCCTTTCGGGGGCTGAACAGGTAATCCCGGGTTAGATCAATAATTTTTTGTCGATTAAAAAAGATGAATGACGATTTCCGAATGGTGCATGAATTTCAAATCGTAAATCGCTATTGGTAAATCGTAGATCAACGGCTTCGGAGAAGCCTCTTTTTGCGAGCCCGGTCTCGGAAAAAGCCTAGCCCCTATCGTGATGCGGCTGCATTTATTTTTCGCTGAAATTCTGTGAACAATATATCAACCCCGTCTAAAAAAAGGAGTTCTGAAATGTGCGCCAAGATCGCCAATCTTCCCGCCGGAGTAGAAATCAAAGCTGAAATTAAAGACAGCTACCTGCAGATCCTGACCCCGGAAGCCCTGGAATTCCTGGCTTTGCTGCAGCGGCAGTTCGGGGCGCGCCGCAAGGAATTGCTGGCCAAACGCATCGAACGCCAGAAGGAAATTGATGCGGGAAAGATGCCCGATTTTTTACCGGAAACCCGTTCGGTTCGGGAAGATGATCGCTGGCACGTGGGGGACATCCCCGACGATCTGCAATGCCGCTGGGTGGAGATCACCGGGCCGGTGGAGCGCAAGATGATGATCAACGCCCTCAACAGCGGGGCCAACTGTTTTATGGCCGACCTGGAAGACGCCAACTCACCCACCTGGGCAAATATCATCGAGGGACAAATCAACCTGATTGACGCGGTGGAGCATAAGCTGAGCCTGACCACCGAGGAGGGCAAATCCTACCGGCTAAATGATGAGATTGCCGTGCTGCTGGTGCGCCCGCGCGGCTGGCATTTGCCGGAAAAACATATCTGGGTAGACGGCGAACCGATGTCCGCTTCCCTGGTGGATTTCGGATTCTACTTTTTCCACAACGCCCGGCGGCGGCTGGAACGGGGAACCGGGCCGTATTTTTACCTGCCCAAATTGGAAAACCACCTGGAAGCGCGGCTCTGGAACGATGTCTTTAACCTGGCCCAGGATGAGCTGGGGATTCCGCGCGGCTCCGTCAAGGTAACCGTGCTGATCGAAAACATCCTGGCCGCCTTCGAGATGGAGGAGATTCTCTTCGAACTGCGCGAACACATCGCCGGGCTGAACGCCGGCCGCTGGGACTACATTTTCAGCGTGATTAAAAAATTCCGCAACCGCCGCGATTTCCTGCTCCCCGACCGCGCCCAGATTACCATGCTGGTTCCCTTTATGCGGGCCTACACGGAACTGATGGTGCGCACCTGCCACAAACGCGGCGCCCACGCTATCGGGGGGATGGCGGCTTTTATTCCCAGCCGCCGCGACGAAGAGGTAAACCGCATCGCCCTGGCCAAGGTGCAGGAAGATAAAGTGCGCGAATCCGGAGACGGCTTCGACGGCACCTGGATTGCCCACCCGGACCTGGTCCCGCCGGTTCGGGAAGTCTTTGAAAATGTGCTGGGCGATAAACCCCACCAGAAAGAACGCCTGCGGGAAGATGTGCAGGCAACCGCCAAAGATTTGCTGAATTTTACCATCAAAGACGGCAAGATTACCGAGGCCTGATTGCGTCTGAATATCAATGTGGGGATTTTATATATCGAATCCTGGCTGCGCGGGGTGGGCGCGGCGGCGCTTTATAATTTGATGGAAGACGCCGCCACGGCGGAAATCTCCCGGGCCCAAATTTGGCAATGGATTCATCACCCCACCGCGGCGCTGGATGACGGCCGCAAAATCAGCGTTGACCTGGTTCAGAGTATAATCCCCGAAGAGCTGGAAAAAATAAAAGAAATGTACGGGGAATCCCTCTTCAACAGCGGCAAGTTCGGCCTGGCCAGCCAGATTCTGGAAGACCTGGCCGTGAATGATGAGTTTGCCGACTTTTTAACCCTGAAAGCCTACCCATATTTGGATTAATTCAACCGCCGCGGGGGGAAGAAATTGCCCTCCGCGGGAATTTACCACTCATTCCCGGGCGGTCTTTTTGATTCTCTTTTTCGACCGATGTGCTTACCCACATCTTCCCGAACACCCTGATGCAAACGGAGGAGTTTAGATGCGTTATCGGAATGGTATATCTTCATCAATTCGTTTTGAAGCCGTTAAAACGGCTAAAAGTATTTATGTATTCTCCTTAACACCGGGATTAATCCCGCTGTTAAGGAGAGAACCAAACTTAAGTAACCGTTTTAACGGCTTCATGATCACCAGCTATGAATACACTATGAGTGTTTTGCTATTTCTCTTGATAAGTATGTTTACTACCAGCGGGTTCTGCCAGCCGGCCTCCGCCAAACCGGAATTAACCGTGGCGGGGATCATGCGCGATCCGATCCAATCGGTGGGCAGTTTACCGGACAGCATCCGCTGGGCGGAGGATGGGCGCCGGGTTTATTTTAAATGGAATCCCGATTTTACCGAGGCGGATTCTTTTTATTCGGTGAGCCGGGACGGCAAACAGCTTAATAAACTGGAGCCGGAAGATTATCAATGGCTACCCACCCGGGAAGGCCAGTATTCCCGCGACCGGACCCTCAAGCTCTTTGTGCGCAACGGCGACATCTATCTTCACGACATTAAGCGCAAGAAACTCATCCAGGTAACCAATACGGTCGAGCGGGAAACTCAACCGCGATTTACTTACCAGGAAGAGGCGGTGGTCTTCCGCCGCGGCATGAATCTTTTTAAAATCGATCTGGCGAATGGGAGCCTTATCCAAATCACCGATTTCCGGGAAGGGAGCGATCCGGAGCAGGATGCGCCGCCGCCCAGCGACAATCAACGCTGGCTGAAACAGGAACAGCGCCGGTTGAGCACGGTGCTGGATAAGCGGCTGAGCAAGAAGGAACGCCGCCGCAAACAGAAGCCGGTCAACGCCGCCCATCACCCCAAAACGATTTACCTGGCCAAGCAGCAACTGGCCGGCCTGCAACTGAGCCTTGATCAGCGCTATGTCACCTTTCGCCTGAGCCAATCCGAAGACAACCGCTTCAGCACCGAGGTGCCCAACTATGTCGCCGAGGACGGATACACCGAAATGCTGCCGGCCCGGCCAAAGGTGGGCAGTCCCCCGCCCTCCTTTAAATTTGGCATTTACGATCTGGTTCATGATACGGTTTATTACGCCCGAACCGACTCGATTCCGGGGATTATGGACCCGGTTCCTGCGGAGACCTCTGCCGACTCCGGCCAGGGCGAAGCAAAAGCGCGTTCCGTGATTCTCTACGGCCCCTTTTGGTCGGAGGACGGCCAACACGCCCTGGTGGTCGGGCGCGCCTGGGATAACAAGGATCGCTGGATTATGCTTCTCAATCCTCAAAACGGCGCTTTAACCGTCTTGGACCGGCAGCACGATCCGGCCTGGATTGGCGGGCCAGGAATCTCGGGATGGGTCTATTACCCCGGCTGGGTGCAATGGCTGCCGGACAACCGGCGCGTATGTTTCCAATCGGAATAAAGCGGTTATTCACATCTCTATGTGGTTGACATTGTCGCCGGAAAAAAACGAGCGCTTACCTCCGGGAATTTCGAGATTTATTCGGCGCAATTATCCAAAGATCACCGCTACTGGTACCTGACCGCCAATCGCGAAGACCCCGGCGAGCGGCATTTTTACCGCATGCCGGTCGATGGAGGAAAAATGGAGCGGATTACCTCCCTGGCCGGGCGCAATGAGGTGTTTCTTTCCCCGGATGAGAAGATGCTGGCCATCCGGCGCTCCTACAGCAACCAGCCCTGGCAGCTTTACCTGATGTCCAACAAACCGGGCGCGCGGGCAATCCGGATTACCGACGCTCTCAGCGCTGATTTTCGGGCCTACCCCTGGCGCGATCCGGAGATCATTACCTTTACCGCCCGGGATGGCGCCGAAGTGCGCGCCCGCCTTTATCGGCCGGAGAACCCCCGCGCCAACGGCCCCGCGGTGATCTTTGTACACGGGGCGGGATATTTGCAGAACGTGCATCGCTGGTGGAGCAGCTACTTCCGGGAATATATGTTCCACAACCTCCTGGCAGATCGCGGCTACACCGTGCTGGATATCGATTACCGGGGCAGCGCCGGCTACGGACGCGACTGGCGAACCGCTATCTACCGCCACATGGGCGGAAAAGATTTAAGCGACCAGGTGGATGGGGCGCGTTTCCTGATTGAGGAATATCAAATTGATCCGCAACGCATCGGCATCTACGGCGGCTCCTATGGCGGATTTATCACCTTTATGGCCCTGTTTACCGAACCGGAGGTATTTGCCGCCGGGGCTGCCCTGCGGCCGGTAGCCGACTGGGCGCATTACAATCATCCCTACACTTCCAATATTCTGAATGAGCCGCAAAATGACAGCCTGGCCTTCCGGCGCAGTTCCCCGATCTATTTTGCCGAGGGCCTGCAAGCGCCGCTGCTGATTTGCCACGGGATGATTGATACGAATGTGCATTTTCAGGATGTGGTGCGCCTGGCCCAGCGGCTGATTGAATTGGGCAAGCAGGATTGGGAGTTGGCGGTGTACCCCCTGGAAGGTCATGGCTTTAAAGAGCCCAGCAGTTGGACGGATGAGTACCGGCGGATTCTAAAACTGTTTGAGACGCATTTGAAATGAATTTGTTGCTAGTTACTAGTTGCTGGGTGCTCCCCCCGATCCAGTGTTCCACACTGGGGCGAAAATCCGAGGCTCTGCTACAAATAAAAGGGAGTCGTCAACACTATCTGGAAGTCCAGACTCTCCAAAGCTATTTCCAAGTCAAAGCATTGGAAGCAGGCTAAATTCTTTAATTCCTCTTCAGTTGCAATCTTTTGTCAATTTACTCTGTCAAAGACAACATGCTTTCGCAATAAAAGGTGCAAAAACACTTAGATTATTTGAAATTTCTTTTCAAGTTGCTTGTTTATTGGATTCTTGATTTAAGAATTTGTTCATATTTTTCCCTGTTGATAGGACATTCTAAAAGGTCATCAAACTCATTCACTAATAATTTAAGCTGTATAGCCATTGATTTATATGTTTTTCTTGGAATGGGTTTTCTTCCTTTGGGAATCGTAATTCTAGCCACTTTCTTATCATCAAGCAAAAACCACCCGTTATATTCCTTGCCTGATCGAAATTCAATATCAAGTTTATTTTCACAAATTGTTTTAACATCCTTGGTGTGAAAATTAGCATTCTTCATAATATTCACAAATAATATTCTTAAGATAGCTTTTATATCTTAACCACTCGTCAGAAAAATTATCATCTTCCATCAATTCATCATATAGTGATTCGATTTCGTATTTAAGATTCTGAATAGCTTCAATAGGATCATCACCATATCCATATAAAGGTAAATCTATGGTTCGAATTATATAACCTTCATCATCAGATTCTATTATAGACTCTATGGGTTCTTTCAATTTCTTAGTCGGCAGTACACTTATTTTAAAGATTCTACTCTGTTCAATACCTCCGATTTTATGAGTTTCAGAAGAACTCATGTTCTCTGCCGAAATATTAGAGCTAACTATCGGAGATTTATCAAGAAGAGATATTACACTAGGAGAATATTGAATGCGTTCGTGTATAGAAAACTGTTTTTCAGCTGTAAGAAATCTATCTGAAATTGTTTGGCCTGTATCGTTTGGGGGAAAAGATAAAATGTATTTATCAGTGGTGTTATTTGTTGTTTGGGGCCTCATTTGTTGTCCACCTCATTTTGATTGGTGTCAATATCAGTTTGTATTTTAGAAATACTTTCTAGTTCAACAATTTTTTGCCCCAACCAAGCATGAATCCGTTTGGCACTATCGAGGTTAAGTATTATTCCAGTTTCTATAAAACGTATAATATTTGACAACGGCTCTCCAGGAACACTTTTCGGCTTAGAGCTAAGCGAACCATCTTCATTTATTTCATGAGTGTGGGATTTTGGTATCCCCTGTCTTTCAAAATAAAAATTAACAATTATTTCACCTTGAGGACCTACTCCACCATAAGCCCCATTTACATAAGTGGGATTATAGTTTTCAGAGTAGTGATAATTAAAAGTTATTTTTTGTTTTTCAGGCATTCTGACCCCTTTATTTTTCTCAAAACTTTAAATCATAACCGTCTATTTTCGTCATTTATTAAATATAATTTAGCCCAAAAAAAGCACATTAACAAGACCCTGAATCAAGAATTTTTAATTTCACAATATCAACTATCCCTCTTGAATTGAGAGCATTTAAAATGATGGGAAATAAGCACTTTCGACAGATGTGTCTCTTTTCAAATACATAACAGAAGCAATAAACCGCTATCGCCTTGGGCTTGTTGGAATCTCGAACCAGTGCTCCGGAACCTTAAAGCTCTGCCTCAAATAGAAGGGAATAGGCAACACGACCCGGGAAGCCGCCCCTCCAAAACTGCTGCCAACACAAAGCATTGGAAGCAGGCGTAATCCTGTCAATCCTGTTCATCCGGTCAAAAAGCAAAACACTGGAAACTGGCCGGAATTTTACCCGCCGGGCTGGTTATCCACCATCAGATCGCCCAAATCATCCAATATTTTGTTGAGCACATTGCCGATGGCCTTGCGGTAACGCATCATAAAATAGGGACTATCCAGGTTAGCGTGGTAGGTATAAATCCGGTTAAAATAGACCGGCAGATAGAAGTCCACCTGCAAATTATTGGCCGCGTACGGCTCCATCTCTTTTAAGGCGTCTTTATTCTCATTGGTAAAGTGGCGATACTCGGGGATGATTTCCTGCGCCACTTCGTTGGGGTCTTCCTTAACCCCGCTGTAATTGTAGGTCGAGACCGCCCGGGATTTACAATACTTCAGAATAGCATATTTTACCTTGTCCAGGTTCCGGGAAAGCGTGCCGTATTTCAGGGCTTCCTCGTAATACATGCCCAGGTTTTCGCCCTGGTAATGTTGGGCCAGGTCCAGGGTGGTGGAGAGAAAATCTTCCTTTTTCCGTTTGGCGATATAGAGTTTTTTATTGCCCTCAAAATCAAAATCAAACGGCTCCCCGGAAGGGGCGACGACGGTCATGCGGCAAAACGGGTGAATCACGGTATCGACGGCCCGGTTGCCGGAATAGTGCAGCGCATATCCCACGTTGAAGTTGAAACGCTCCTGGGTGATCGACTCCGGCAAGTAAAAATAGAGCGCCATTTCCTCGCCGGTAAAGGCGATCTGATCCAGTTCGCAATTCTCCCGCCGGAACACTCCGCTATCGTTCATCATGCTCAGCAACTCTCCGTAGGACATGGCCGGGTCTTCCCCGGGAAGCACCCCGGCAATCACCGGCAGGTTTTCCCCTTCCCAGAGCACAATCTTAACGGTTTCGCTGTTGTCCAGCAGATAAGGATTGTTGTTCAGGTTTTCCAGCACCAGGTCTCGTCCCGGAAATTTATTGATATAACTTGCGGGCACTTTGAGCATTTTGCAGAGGTCTTTCAAAGCCGGCAAGGTAATATTGTGACGTTTATTGTTGATGAGCACTTCCAGCAAGCCCTCGTCGTCGGTGGTAAAACTGAGGCTTTGCATTTGCTCTAAGATGGTTTCGCTTTCCAGCGACCGGCAAAACTCCAGGGCGCTCTCGGCGTCATCAAACAAAGCGCCCTCCGGCGTCAGCACGCGTCCGAAACGGAAATATTCCATACAGGTCTTCCTCCTAAAGATTGGTCATGAATAGTAATGATTGATATTACGCACTTACCAGTTTTTTGCTGTTGAGTCACAGAGAACTCGGAGAAACGATTAAAGATAAAACACTGTCTAACTAAATAACTGATGTTACGCAGTTTTGCCACCGGAAGGTTTACCATTTACTTGTTCTATGTCACCCTCAGCTTGTCGGCACGAAGTGCTCCCGTCGGGAAAGGGTGACACGTTTACGTCTATATTTGCCATGCTTCGACAAGCGTTCGACTGAGCTCACGCCGAAGGCTCAGCATGACATGAAGATTGCTTAACAACAGCAACATTTCTCTAATGTGACTTCCCATTATGAACAGTGACGCGCGTAACATCAGTAAAACAACCTCTACGACCTCTCTATCTTTGCGGCAAAATTGCCTAACATGAGGTAGTGAATTCAATTCGAGTCTGTTCTTTTAATACTGCGACGCTGTTTACTCCCGTCCGGAAAACACTACGGAGCTGAAACGAATTTATCCGTGACGTCTTCGCGGTTCCGTTTGGCAATCAGCCGGAACTCGTGCGGCAGCAATTCTTCATTCACTTCCAGGGTGATTTTGATCCAGTATTTCCACATCAGCCGGAAACGGCGGCCGAAGCGTTTGTTGTCCAGGTATTCCTGCATTTCCGGATGCACTTGCAGGATAATCCGGCGATCCAGGCGGGAACAGATATAACGGCGAATAGCCCGTTCGATATTGGCTAAGATGGTTCCTTTGGTGGGCACCAGCCCGCTGCCGCCGCAACACTTGCACGGTTCGGTGATGTTATAAATCAGGCTGGGGCGAATGCGCTGGCGGGTCATTTCCACCAGGCCGAAGCGGCTCATGCCTTCAATTTTGGTGACGGCGCGATCGCGGCCGAACTCTTTCAGCAGCTCATTGAGCACCCGTTTCTTGTTGGCGGAATCTTCCATATCGATAAAGTCGACCACAATCAAACCGCCCACATCCCGCAGCCGCAGTTGCCGGGCTATTTCCCGCACTGCGTCCAGGTTTATTTTCAGCGAGTTCTTTTCGTGGTTCCGTTTGCCGAAATAACGGCCGCTGTTCACATCCACCACAGTCAGCGCCTCGGTATGCTCAAAGATCAAATAACCGCCGTTGTCCATCCAGACCTTTTTCTCCAGGCTCTGCTGGATGTCTTTTTCGATCTCAAAGACATCAAAAATGGGCTTCCGGCCTTTGAAATACTCCACCCGGCTCACCAGGTCCGGGCTGACTTCTTTTAAATAGCGGGTAATTTCGCGGTATAGTTTCCGGGAATCGACCACCACCCGTTTCACGTCCGGGGTAAAGAGGTCGCGGATAACACTGTAGGCCATTCCCAGGTCCTGGAAGAGCAACATCGGCGGGCGGGCAACTTTAATCTCTTCCTGAATCTTTTGCCACTGGTTGATCAGCTTTTGCAAATCCGCTTTGATGGCGTTTTCATCCTTTCCGGCCGCCACGGTGCGTACAATTAGCCCGTAATTCTGGGGCAGCAACTTTTTCACAATGGCGCGCAAACGCCGCCGCTCCTTGCTGGAACTGATTTTTTTAGAGATGCCGATGCGGCGCTGATTGGGCACCAGCACCAGGAAACGGCCGGGCAAGGTCAGCTCGGTGCTCACGCGCGGGCCTTTATTGCTGATCGGCTCTTTGACAATCTGCACGGCAATCTCCTGGCCGTTGCGAAGCCGTTCCCAGGGTTTTTCATCTTTGCGGGATTTGACGTCGCCGTTGTCGGCTTCCTCGTCTTCCACATCCACAAAAAGCTGATTAACATTCGAACCCATATCGGAAAAATGGAGAAAACCGTCCTGGGGAAAGCCGATATCGATAAAAGCGGCTTGCATTCCTTTAACCACTTTCCTTACCCGGCCTTTGTAAATATCGCCTACAGAGCGCTCGTTATCCGGGCGTTCCACAAACAATTCCACCAATTTCCCATTTTCCAACAAGGCAATTCGAGTATCTTCATTCGTAGAATTAATAATGATTTCTTTTTCCATAGCTACACCTGTCGTTAGTTACCAGACGGCGTCGGAATCGCGGTGGGAAAAACGGGTGGTGCACATAGTATAGTAAAAAGAGGAACTTGATCAGCAAAAAATCCGGCGACGTTGTGGTATTACAGCCAGCAAAATTTTAGTACAAACGCCGTCCGAATCAACATATTTAAATAAACAAGTCAATTTTTCCAAACTGATCAAATTATATCAAAAGGTGTTTTCTTTTCATTCTCACTAACTATGTACTGTCCGGTTCGCTGAATAAAGGCACAGCGATAATCTGCACCATGCGGTGCAAGCAACGATTCCAACACTTCTGTAATTTTTGCCGTACGCCCTTCGTGAATATCAATCGCCGTGAACAGGCAATTCTGTTCCAGGGCCATTTCCGCCACAAAGGGACGCACATCCACGGTACGGGTTTCTTCACGAAAGGCCCGTTCCGTCAACACTTCGGTTTGTCTCATCCACTCCTCGATCCAGGCAGCTTTCATTACCCCTTCCGGGAAAACGACCTGGTATTCCGAGCGGTTAATTGCCGCGGCCAGCGCGGTTGCTTTGCTAAAAATCCCTTGAAATTGCAGGATTTGTACGCCATTGGGGAGTTGCTGATTAAAAGCGGTTTTCAGGTCAACTTCCTGCCCGACCTCCACCTCCATATCCAGGTACTCGGCAATGGAGGCAATACCCGGCTGGAGCGGTTGCCCATAGGAGAGCTTTGGCAAAGGCTTCTGCCCCTGGGAATAGACCAGGGGAACTTTGGCCAGTTTTGCCGTGCGCTCAAACACTTTGAGTATTTCCGAATGAGAGAGAAAACGGCTTACCCCGGTTTTGGAATAACGCACCCGGATTTTCCGTTTGACGATAGCAGCGGGCAACTGCCGTTTCCTCCCCCGCCGGCCGTATTGCACCGCCGGGCCGGCAGTTCCCGAACTGCCAGAGGAAGCCTCGCCCCCCCGGGAAACAAGCCCCGGTTCCGGCCGGGAAAGCCGTTGCTCAAAGTCGCCGATGGACACCCCCGTTCCCACCGAGACGATTTCCTTCAACGCCGGATGCAATTGCGCCTGGAACGCCCGCAGTTTTTCCTCCTTAAGCAGGCTGCGCTCGCGCCCCTCCCGCAGATGATCCCAGGGTAAGGGCGCCGTGATGGAAATCGATGCGGTTGCCTCCGGAACGGAGCGGGCGGACTCGCCCAGCGCCGTCTGCCAGGCTGCGCTGTCGAAGGCGTCGTCCCAGCCATCCAGGAAGGCCCCCCGGAAATAAGCGCGCTCCAGCAACTGCCCGGTGCGGCGGTCTCCCCGGCCGATAATGCCGCGCACCATCGCCCGCAGGGGGTGCTGGGCAATCACACGAATGCCGCTTCCTTCCAGGGTCTCTCTCACCAGGTTCATTTTGCGTTCCACCGTTGAGGCATCTTCCTGCTTCTCCCACTGAAGCGGCGTCTGCGCCTGGGGTGAAAACACCTCCAAAACCGGCAGGAACTGCCCCTCCCCTGCCTCATTCAATTTTTCCTGACACTGTTTGGACAGCTCCCAAATGGCGGTTAAGTCGCTATCTTTCTCGCCAGGCAATCCGATTAAAAAATAAGCATAAATGCTCTTCCAGCCCAAACCTCCCCACAGCGCGCAGATTTCCCGGATTTGGGCGTTGCTAAGCCGAATATTGAGCATTTTCCGCAACGAAGGCAATGCGCCCCCGAGATAAAGCCTTACCCCCTCCGACTTTACCCGGTTCACAATCTCCTCCGCCCGGGCAATAGGCGCCAGCAGGCGCTGTTCGGCCGGATCCACGAACACTTCCACAGCGTCCGAGAGCATCTTTTCTTTTAACACCGACCAGAACAGGTCTACCCAGTATCCATCGCCGTAATAAAATTGGCTCAGATTTCCCAATCCGCTGCGCCGGAAGAGGCTTCTCCCAAATTCCAGCACACTTGCGACAAGAGCATCCGCAGCCGGGAACACACAGCGGGGCAGTTGATCAGCCGTGCGTCCTGCCAATCCATCGTAACGGTAGCGGAAGCCATTCCCCCACAACAGCGGAGGGCTGCTAAGCTCTCCCAGGGGAACCAGCGGGTGGATGGGAATCCGCCCGGAATGCAACGGTTCCGGCAACGGCGCCTCTGCGGGAACAATCGCTCCTGCCTCCACAGAGCGCAATTCGCCGAACTCATTCCACGCCGGCTGACCGGTTCCGGGAATATAGATGCCCGTCAGGCTCGCTAAATATTGCAGCAATTGCTCTCGGCGCCATCCCGCCCGGTTTGCCTGCAGAAGCAGATGGTTGATTTGGGCAAGCGCGTTAAAATTCAATTGCAACAGCACCACATCAACCAGTTCCGCCAGGGGTTCCGGATTGGCCAGGGCCGGGCCGGCAACGATGATCAGCGGATGTTCCGTCCCGCGCTGATTACGGTAAAAAGGAACACCGCCCAGATCGAGCATGGCCAACAGATTGGTCATACTCAACAACTCCGGCAAATAGAAGAACAGCACCGGGAAATCTGACAAAGGGGTGCGATTCTCTAAAGAAAAAAGGGGGATTTGTTGAGATTTCATCAACGCAGCAGCGTCCTTTGCCGGGCAGTAGAACCGCTCCACTGCGATATTCGGTTGACTGCTCCAAAAATGGTAACAGTACTCATAGGACGGATTGCGAATCCCGGCGTCATAGAGATCCGCATAACAGAGAGCAATTTGCAACTGCGCAGATTCGACTGAAGGAGATTTGCAATTATATTCATTACCAATATAGCGCGATGGTTTTGCTACATAGGGTAATAGTTCACTATCGACTCGAGTCTTTAGCTCCATTTCTGACAGGCTATACTCTCCAGGTCCTCTTTAATCTTGGGAATATTTTCTACGGAATCCGGGATCACGATAATCGAGTTTTCCCCGGCCACGGTGGCCAGGATATGACGATGCTTGATTTGATCCACAAAAAGCGCCACTCCTTTGGCGCGGCCTGTAATCGTTCGGATTACAACCACATGTTCATTATGGTAGATTCCTAAGATCTCCATTCCCACCAACTTAACAAAGGAATGGCTGCCTTCTTGTTCAGAGATGACATAGCGATACCCTTCCGGAGTCGGCACGCGGATAATGCCTAACTCATGCAGGTCTCTGGAAAGAGTGGCCTGGGTGGTAGAATATCCCCGGCTTTGCAGCCGGGAGAGTAAATCGGACTGATTCGAAATACGCTCCTCTTGAACAATCTGCTTGATGGCAAACTGACGTTCCTTTTTCTTCGCCATTACCTTATCTCCTTTAAGCTAAACATACATCCATTGTAATTCCTCCCTGCGAGTAAGGATCATCGGCGCAACGTCGAATTCCTTTAAAAAACTGTATTTATTTACACTCTACAGGATATGGATGTAATTTTATAAAACGGCGAAGCGCGAAACGTCTCAAGCGCCATCAACACGACAACCATCCCATAACATCCGGCTCATATTCACATTATACTCACTGCCGGAGGACGCCCGGCAGTGAGTTGGAAGTTTGGCTTGCCGTTAGTTTTTTTCTTTTAAGACCGCCTGGGCCGCTGCCAATCGGGCAATGGGCACCCGGAAGGGAGAACAACTGACATAGTCTAAGTTGAGCCGGTGGCAAAATTCCACCGAGGCCGGCTCGCCGCCGTGTTCTCCGCAAATCCCAACCTTTAAACTCGGACGGGATTTCCGGCCTTCGCTGACGCCCCATTCCATCAATTTGCCCACACCTTTCTGGTCGATGGACTGGAAGGGGTCGTTTTCCAAAATCTTATGTTCCACATAGAAGGGTAAAAACACCCCGGAGTCATCGCGGGACATCCCAAAGGTGGTCTGGGTCAGGTCATTGGTGCCGAAACTGAAGAATTCGGCAACCTCGGCAACCTCCGCAGCGGTGATGGCCGCCCGGGGAATCTCGATCATGGTGCCGACCAGGTATTCCACCTCGAAGCCGTATTTTTCAAACACTTCCGCGGCGACCCGGCGAACCACCACTTCCTGCGCTTTCAGTTCATTCACATGGGAGATCAGGGGAATCATGATTTCCGGCTGAACATCCACGCCGTCTTTTTTCACTTCACAGGCGGCTTCCAGGATGGCCCGCACCTGCATCTCGGTAATTTCCGGATACATCACCCCCAGGCGGCAGCCGCGATGCCCTAACATGGGGTTAAACTCGTGCAGGCTTTCGATAGTCTCATGCAATTTTTTAACGGTCACATTCATCTTGGCGGCCAGGTCTTCAATTTCTTTTTCGGTATGAGGCAGGAACTCGTGCAAGGGCGGATCCAGGGTGCGGATGGTTACCGGGTAACCATTCATTTCCCGGAAGATGCCGATAAAGTCGCTGCGCTGCATAGGCAGCAGTTTTGCCAGGGCTTTTTTACGGCCTTCGGTGTCATCGGCCAGGATCATCTCCCGCACCGCATCTATCCGCTCTCCGCCAAAAAACATGTGCTCGGTCCGGCACAGGCCGATTCCCTGCGCGCCAAAGGCGATGGCCGTAGCAGCCTGGTCGGGCTGGTCGGCGTTAGTGCGCACACCCAGGCGGCGAAATTCATCGGCCCACTTCATCATCTGCTGGTAGGTGTGGTAGGCTACGCCTTTCTCGGAATCTTGCCTCTTTTCGATCAGCACTTGCAGCACTTCCGACGGCTGGGTGTTGATTTTCCCTTTGATGACTTCGCCGGTGCTGCCATCCAGGGAGATCCATTCCCCTTCTTTGACGACCTTGCCATTCACGGAAAACTGGCGGGCTTTATAATCCACCGAGATTTCACCGGCGCCAACCACGCAGACTTTGCCCATCTGGCGGCCGACTAAAGCGGCGTGGGAAGTCATCCCGCCCCGGGCAGTCAGGATACCGACCGCGGCGTCCATTCCCTTAATATCCTCGGGGGAGGTTTCCAGGCGCACTAAAATCACATCTTTGCCTTCCTGGGCCCATTTTACCGCATCGGCGGCGTTAAACACCACCAGTCCGGAAGCAGCGCCGGGGCCGGCGTTCAGGCCCCTGGTCAGCAGATCCCCCCGGGCGACAGCCTGGCGTTTTTGCTCGGCGTCAAACACCGGGCGGAGCAATTGGTTTAACTGGTCCGGCTCTACCCGCAGCAAGGCTTCTTCTTTGCTGATTAATCCTTCTTCTACCATATCCACGGCAATCCGGAAAGCCGCAAAACCGGTGCGCTTGCCGGCGCGGGTTTGCAGCATCCATAAACGGCCTTTCTGGATGGTGAATTCCATGTCCTGCATTTGCCGGTAGTGCTGCTCCAGCCGGTTGGCAATCTCTTCAAATTGCCGGTAAACTTCCGGCATAATATCTTTTAAATGGGAGATTTTCTGGGGAGTGCGAATTCCGGCAACCACGTCTTCGCCCTGGGCGTTAATCAGGAATTCACCATAGAGTACTTTTTCGCCGGTGGCCGGGTCGCGGGTAAAGGCAACCCCGGTTCCGGAATCGTTGCCCATGTTGCCGTAGACCATGCTCTGCACGTTCACGGCAGTTCCCCACTCTTCGGGAATGTTGTTTAAGCGGCGGTAGACATTGGCGCGCTCATTCCGCCAGGAACTGAACACCGCGCCCACCGCGCCCCATAATTGATCCATGGGGTCTTCCGGAAATTCTTCCCCGGTGTGCTCTTTGATCGCCGCTTTAAATTCGACCACCAGTTCTTTCAGGTCCTCTGCGCTTAAATCGGTATCCAACTGAACGCCGCGAGCACGCTTTTTGGCGTCTAAAATTTCTTCGAAAGGATCATGATCGTCTTCCGATTCCGGTTTCAGCCCCAGCACCACATCACCATACATGGCCACAAAACGGCGGTAGGAATCGTAGGCAAAGCGGGGATTATCGGTTTTCTTGATTAATCCCTGCACGGTTACATCGTTCAGGCCCAGGTTCAGCACGGTGTCCATCATCCCCGGCATGGAAACCCGCGCACCGGACCGCACCGACAACAACAGCGGATTTTCAGCATCGCCGAAGATCGCGCCCATCACCTGCTCTACTTTCCGTAAAGCTTCCTTCATTTCATCTTCCAACTCGGGCGGATAGGTGTAATCATGTTTATAATAATAAGTACACACCTCGGTGGAAATTGTGAAGCCGGCCGGAACCGGGATACCCAGGTTGGTCATTTCGGCCAGGTTGGCCCCTTTCCCGCCCAGGAGATTTTTCATCTCCGCATTGCCTTCCGCTTTCCCATCTCCAAAAAAGAATACGTGTTTCTGAGACATAATAAATCCTCCTCGTACCGCAAACGGTACATGATTATTTGAATTTACGTATAAAAATAGATAAAAATTCGTGATTCATGAATCATAATTCGAATTTATATTTATAAGAATGTCTTAAAACTAACCGGGCTCATTTTATTAATGTTCGCCATTTCTTTTCAAAGACCCCCTGTTTTCAGCCGGGCTATAATTCCGGCCAAGCTTCAAAGTTAACATTAGATACATTTTATTGCAAAGAGATTCAAAAAAGAAACAATTGTGAAGACGACGATTTAGAAATGGTGTATTTGTGTAGCTCCGGCGAAAGAGATACGAAAATTCCCCTCCTGTTTTTCAAGGAGGGGACAGATTTGCGAAGCGTCCAGTGAGCAAATCAGGGGTGGTTGACGCTTCGTGTTTGAACTGGCGCGGGAATAGCTACCGCTATTTGCATAAATAAATTTTCGGTGGTTGACGCTTCGTGTTTGAACTGGCGCACCGAGGCTCTCCAACCACCTCTGCCTCATTCGCTGGACGGTCATGGGGCGGTCTCCTCCTTGTCTAAGGAGGAGAAATTTGGGGAACAATACTTAAATGTGTAAGCAGCTACACAAATACGAAAAGGTAAATGTTGGAATGCTGATTATGGTAAGTGATGAGTGGTAATTAAAATGAAAATTGCTAATCGTTCATGGTAAATCGTGAAGCGTGATTCGCCAATCGTGAACTTGCCAGGCAAACTCCGCGTGAAAAGATTGACGCCGATGCGGAAAGGCAATTGATTACTTCATTTGGCATTTTCTGTTTTCGGGTTGTATATTAACGGCCTAAAAAATGGATAGGATAGATATGAAGAAGCACCGAATTATCATTGATGCGATGGGTGGTGATTATGCCCCGGAAGAGATTGTCAGGGGGGCGATACAAGCCTGCCGGGCAAATCGCGATTTCCAGTGCGTCTTTGTCGGCGTCGAAGACCGAATCCGGGAGTTGATTGAAAGATACCGTCTGAAGCCGGACCGGTATGCTATTATTCCCGCAGCGGATGTGATCGGGATGGACGAGTCTCCCAAAGAGGCCGTGGATGAAAAACCGAATGCTTCCATCAATGTAGCCGCCCGCCTGATCCGCGACGGCGAGGGAGACGCCCTGGTGAGCGCCGGCAGCACCGGGGCCACCATCATCGCCTGCTCGCGGGAGATTCCGCGCATTCCCGGGATTGAGCGCGGCGTGCTGGCGGCAATTTTCCCGCCCCTGCACATCAGCAAAAGCAGCCCCGGCGTGACTATGATGGTGGATGTGGGCGCCACCCTGCACTGCACCGTAAACCAACTGGTGAGCTTTGCCATTATGGGAACCGAGTATATGAAAGGCCTCCTGGCCATCGAAAATCCCCGGGTAGGGTTGCTGAATATTGGCGAAGAAGACACCAAAGGCCATAGCGTACTGGTAGAAACCAACCGGGTGCTGCGCAACCTGAAGAGCATCAATTTCATCGGAAATATTGAAGGGAAGGATATTCTGCGGGGAGTTGCCGAGGTGATCGTCACCGAAGGGATGACCGGCAATGTGGTGCTGAAAAGCCTGGAAGGAATGGCAGAAGCAACCATCCTGACCGGCAAGCAAATCTGGAAGCGAGGCGTCTTCAGCAAGCTGGGGATTCTGATGCTGGCCCCGGCGCTGAAACGGATAAAAAAGCGGGTCGATTACTCGGAATATGGCGGCGCGCCCATCCTGGGCTTCCAGAAACTGATTATTAAAGCGCATGGACGATCCAAGGCCAAGGCCATCAAAAACGCTATCCTTCTGGCCGAAAAGTCCGCCCAGTACAATATGGTAAAACAAATTGAAGAAGCGATGAAGACCTATTACCTGAGCCTCTTTGAACATGGCGAGACCGGGGCGGAATCTTGACAGGCGTAACTTATTCACCGGGCGGACATCAAACTTTTTTTAAGGCCTCCCCCGTTTTCCGGTCCTGTGGAAAGCGGGGCGCCGTAGTTTTCAGCGCTGATCACAGCGCGTTGTTTTTTCGGATCATATCATATTAATGAACACAGTCATGGATCAGGAGCTATTATAATGAGTGAGCTAAATCAGGAAAAAATCAGGGAACTGCTCAGCACCATTCCCTATCCCGGCTTTGATGACAATATCATTTCCTTTGGGGTTGTCAAAGATATCACCATCAACGAAAAACGGATAAGCGTTGCGCTGAAATTTAACACCGACGATGCGCAGAAGAAGCAGTCCGTCAGAAGCGCAATCCAGGAATTGTTGAAGAAGGAGATCAGCGGCCGCAAGGTAACCGTGGTGGAATCGCTGCCGACCCTCTCGGTACCGGGAGGTGTTTCGGTAAACCCGGCCCAGGCCGCCAGCGATCCCTGGGCGGGACGCACACCCATTCCGGGCGTAAAAGGCGTCCTGGCAATCGCCTCCGGTAAAGGAGGAGTGGGAAAATCCACGGTTGCCACCAACCTGGCCATTGCCCTGGCCCAGGCCGGCTATAAAATCGGTTTGATGGATAGCGATATCTACGGCCCCAGCATTCATATAATGATGGGCGTGGAAGACAAGCCGCTGGTGAGCCCGGAGCAAAAGCTGCTTCCTATCGAGAAGTTTGATATCAAAATGATGTCGATGGGCTTTATCCTCGACCGCGACACCCCGGTGATCTGGCGGGGGCCGATGGTCATCAAGGCGCTGGAGCAGTTTCTCCGCGACGTTCAATGGGGCGAGCTGGACATGCTCATCCTGGACCTCCCTCCCGGCACCGGCGATGTGCAGTTGAGCCTGGTGCAAAAGCTGCCCATGAGCGGCGCGGTGGTGGTCACCACCCCCCAGGAAGTATCCCTGGTCGACGCCCGGCGCGGGCACCAGATGTTCCAGAAACTGAATATCCACACCTTTGGAATTGTAGAAAACATGAGCTACTACACCAACCCGGAAACCGGTCAGCCGGTTTACATCTTTGGCAAAGGGGGCGGGCCCCGGGCGGCGCAGGAACTGCAAATCCCGTTTTTGGGAGAAATCCCCATCGATCCGCAGGTGGCGGAAGCCGGCGACGGCGGCGTCCCCATTGTGGCGAAAGACAATCAAAATATAGCCAGTATAGCCTTTAAAGAAATTGCCGACAAGCTGATCAAGACGGGTTTGTTTGAACGGGTTCCCAAATAATCGCGTTGATGGGATGCAGACGCAGACGCCATCGCCTATTTTACAGGCAGATCGAATTGAGAAACGTTTTCCGCTGGAGCACAAGCTAATCGGGCGTTCCCGGAGCTTTATCTATGCGGTAAACGGCGTTTCTTTCCGATTGCAGCGCGGGAAGACCCTGGGATTAGTGGGGGAATCCGGCTGCGGCAAGAGCACGGTAGGGCGGTTAATTTGCGCGCTGGATCAGCCCGACCGGGGGGAGATTCGCTTTAAAGGCGCTTCCCTGGCAGACATGGATCGCGCCGCCGCCAAAGCCTACCACCGGCAGGTGCAGATGATCTTCCAGAATCCCTACACGGCTCTTAATCCCCGCCTGCGGGTAGGCCAAATGCTGGAAGAGATTCTGAAGGTGCACCAGCTAAGCGCTCCCAACCACCTTGCCGAACGGGTGGAGCAATGCCTTGTGGACGTCGGATTACCGGCCGAGAACCGGCACCGTTATCCGTTTGAGTTCTCCGGCGGCCAGCGGCAGCGCTTATGCATTGCCCGGGCCCTGGCAGTACAGCCGGAGGTGATCGTCTGCGATGAACCGGTCTCCGCCCTGGATGTATCCATTCAGGCCCAAATCCTCAAGTTGCTCCAGACGCTGCAGGAACAATATCAGTTAGCCTACCTGTTTATATCCCACGATCTGAGCGTCATCTATCATGTCTGTGATGAGGTCTGCATCATGTACCTGGGGAAGATCGTCGAGCAGGGGCCGGTGGACCAGGTGTTCCGGAGCGCGGCCCATCCCTATACCCGGGCCCTGCTCAGCGCAATTCCCACGCCGGACCCCAAGGCCCGCCGCAAGCGGATCATTCTCAGCGGTGAAATTCCCTCGCCTTCTCAGCCTCCCCGGGGATGTCCATTTTTCAGCCGCTGCCCGGAACGGCTGGAACGCTGCCGGCAAGAACCGCCTCCCCGCCATCATCTCCGCCACGATCATTTTAGCGATTGCTGGCTTCATCATCCATAACCGTCCTGTGGGCTGCCCCGGCATATTCCTCATTATACCTTGGTGTAAGTTAAATATGCATATTTAGTGTTTGGCCGAAAACTCGAGAGAGCGCACCATGAATTGTGCAAGCGGCTATGTTAGCCCTGAAAGGGCGTCAATATTATAGCCCAGGGCAACGCCCTGGGAAAATTGATAAATCACCATTAACCCTGAAAGGGT
>JAJRYW010000245.1 GCA_024275555.1 Calditrichota bacterium
AGCCAGTTCCGATTGCGGTGTTGTTGTGCCAGTACCGACTTTACCGCCGGGATCAATTGTGAGCAGGCTCTGGCTCCCGGCAGCAATATGAAACTTCCCGCCAGCAGAGGCAGCCTGAAGGAGCCAGTCGGAAGTCTGGTCGCCATTCGGTACACCGGTGTAACTGTATTCCAACCGCAGACTGGTCGCCCCGCCCGCCCCGCTCTGAAACAAATGAAGCGCCGCCGCCGGGGTCGATATTCCAATCCCCACCTTTCCATCTGTCCCCACATGGAAACGGCTGCCGCTAATATCGATCTCGCCATTGACTGAAAGCCGGCTAGCAGGAGAATTTGTTCCCACACCAACTTTGCCGTCGTTATAATAAATGGCATTGTGGATTATTGTACTCAAGCTCCAGCTACTAAGCAACTGACCCGCCTTGTAAAACTCGTCGGCGTTAATACTTCCGCTCACATCCAGCTTGTAGGCCGGACTGGCAAGCCCAATACCCACATTGGTTCCGATGGGGTCCACATAAAGATTGCCATTTAAGACCTGCCATTTTTGGGCAAAACATTCCGTACTTAGGGTTAGAAAAGCGATCATAAAAACAATAGCGATTGAGTAAATACGTTTCATCTCTATTTCCTCCATCAAATAAGGTGGTAGATTTACAGCCAGTTGCGGACGGGCAGGGCTGTTATTGAAAACAAAAATATACCAGGCCCGGATTGTTTACAGGCGACTTCCCCGTATTACCGCAAGACAGCAATACTGTTGGGCCGTGCGACTTCTTTATAAGCATCCGGCTAGACAATGAATCACTGTTCATGTGAGCAAGGTTTACAATAAATTTCAAAATATTGCAGGTACATTCGGGGGGGGGAAATCTTTAGAAAAAATTTAAGCCAGGGGTGTTATCAAGCAAAATTCTGCGTCCTTATTTTCCTTTGGACGCACGCCGGCAGCCCCGGAAGAAAGTTTTTAATTGCTTCTACATAAATCGCTTGAAACCTCTACACAGGATAATGCCGGAATTCTGCACCCCGGAATTGATTTGAAACTTGCATTTCGGGGGGCCAGACTCTATAATAAAATGATGTAACTTTGGAACGGCGCCTGCATAAACCGTCTCTGTCTCACGCGGTTATTGCGGAATGTTTCGCTGGAGCCTTCAAAAAAATTGTGCTCGTATACTTGTTCAACCAAAGAAATTTATCAGCGAAAATTATAATTTTCTGTGTTTTTCTGCGTCAGAAGAAATCCAACTCATATTTGATAAACATTACCATTGTGATCACGAGGTAAAAAATGGACGACCAAAAACAGATACAGGAATTCGAAGCGCGGATTGAGCGCGGGGAGAAGATTGAGCCCAAGGATTGGATGCCGGAGCGCTACCGCAGGCAGCTTATCCGGATGATCTCCCAGCACGCCCACTCCGAGGTGGTGGGAATGCTCCCAGAAGGCAACTTGATTACCCGCGCTCCCTCGCTGAAGCGCAAACTGGTGCTGCTGGCCAAAGTGCAGGATGAAGCCGGTCACGGCCTCTACCTCTACTGCGCCGCGGAAACGCTGGGAGTGGATCGCTCCGAACTGATCGGGCAGTTGCTGGCCGGGAAAGCCAAGTATTCCTCGATTTTCAACTATCCCACCCTTACCTGGGCGGATATCGGTGTAATCGGCTGGCTGGTCGACGGCGCGGCGATTGTTAATCAAACCATGCTGGCTAAAGCCTCCTACGGCCCCTATTCCCGGGCGATGATCCGCATCTGCAAGGAAGAGAATTTCCACAAGCGCCAGGGTTACGAGATTGTGGCCACCATGGCCAAAGGCACGCCGGAGCAAAAACGGATGGTGCAGGACGCCGTCAATCGCTGGTGGCAGCCCTCGCTGATGATGTTTGGCCCCCACGACACCGACTCGCCCAACAGCGCGGAACTGATGCGCTGGCAGGTGAAAACCAAAAGCAACGACGAACTGCGCCAGCGTTTTGTCAACCTGACCGTCCCCCAGGCCCAGGCGGTGGGCCTCACCTTGCCCGATCCCGATTTGCGCTACAACGATGAAACCGGAAACTGGGAGTTCGGGGAAATTGACTGGGAGGAATTCTGGGCGGTGGTGCGCGGCAACGGCCCCATGAACAAAGAACGTATGCAGGCTCGCCGGGAGGCCCACCAGGAAGGCCGCTGGGTGCGCGAGGCTGCCGAAGCTTACGCCCGTAAACGACATCAACCCAAAGCCGGATAAAAGGAGAAACCATGTCCCCAAAATCTTCTGCGAAAGTAACTGCGAAAACGGATAGCGAATGGCCGCTCTGGGAAGTGTTTGTTCAGGAACGCCAGGGAGCGCCGCATGAGCACGCCGGCAGCGTACACGCCCCCGATCCGGAACTGGCCCTGCAAAACGCCCGCGACGTATACGCCCGCCGGGGCCGCCTGCTCAGTATCTGGGTGGTTCCTGCCCAGGCCATCACGGCCACGTCTCCGGCGGACGACGGCCCCTTTTTCGATCCCGGAAATGATAAAATCTATCGTCACCCGCAATTTTACAAAACGCCCCGCGGCGTAAAGGTGTTTTAATATGAAATATTCTCTGGATGATCAAAGCCGCGCGGACCTGTTTGATTACTTGCTCCGCCTGGGAGACGACCGCTTAATCCTGGGACACCGGGTCTCGGAATGGTGCGGACACGGCCCCATTTTGGAGGAAGACATCGCCCTGACCAACCTGGCCCTGGATTACCTCGGACAGGCGATCAACTTCCTGAAACTGGCCGGAGAGGTGGAAGGGCAGGGGAGAAGTGAAGACGATCTGGCCTACTTCCGCGAGGCCATCGATTATAAAAATCTGATGCTGGTGGAACAGCCCCGGGGCGATTTTGGCTACACCATCGCCCGCCAGTTTATTTTTGACGCTTACAGCTACCATTTGATGGATGCTTTGCAGGATTCGCAATTCGAGCCGTTGGCAGCTATCGCCGCAAAAACGCTGAAGGAAGCAACCTATCACTTGCGCCATAGTTCCCAGTGGATGCTGCGCCTGGGCGACGGCACCGACGAGAGCCGCCAGCGGGTGCAAGACGCCCTGGAAGACCTGTGGATGTACACCGGGGAAATGTTTGAAAGCGACCAGGTGGAAACCCGGCTGGCCAAACAAAAATTCGTTGTGGAAAGCAGCAGCTTGCGCGATAAATGGCGTGAGACCGCGACCAAAGTAATCGGAGAAGCAACCCTAAAAATGCCCTCGGATGAGCGCTACATGAGCAAGGGGAGCCGCCGGGGACTGCATACCGAACACCTGGGTCATTTGCTCTCGGAGATGCAGATCCTGCCCCGCTCCTATCCGGATGCGAAGTGGTAACGGTAGCGGTTCTTGCCGCCAAAGCGGAAGGGTGCATAGGGAGATGAAGATGGGGTTGCCGCAAAGCCGCGGGATGTTATAGAGTTAAGTAAATGGTATTGAATAAACGACACTTTTTCAGGCACTACCGGCTTCGACAGCTCAGCCTCCTGGCTGGGACTGCTGGCTGAGCTGTCGAAGCCAGCAAGTACGAATTGTCGTTTATTTAAGTGCAATTTTACTTAGGAGCGACAAAACTCGTTTTGTCGCATTCTCAGGATGGTTGCCAATGTCATGCCCAGCCTGCCCCGGAGAGCCGGGGAATGTTTTAATCGGGCATCCAGAATGATGAGGTTTCTGGGTTCCCGCTGAAGATATGCGTATAGTAATTTATTAACGAATACCGACCTATATTCAAAGCAATCGTCATGGATTTGAGAAAAAAAGAAATCATCAATTTGCTTCACCAGGTCAAAGACCCGGAAGTGCCGGTAATTGATATTGTGGAACTGGGGATAGTACGAGAGGTGCATACCGATGTTTCACCGATCCGGATTGAGATCACCCCCACCTATTCCGGCTGCCCGGCTATGCGGGTTATTGAGGAGCAAATTCGGGAAGTGCTTCAAAAAAACGGGATTGCGGAGGTGGAAATCCGCACGGTTCACTCACCCGCCTGGACAACCGAGTGGATGAGCGAGGAGACCCGGGAAAAATTGCGCGTCTACGGGATTGCCCCGCCGGGACGCCTTTCAGAGTCGGCTGCGGACCCCCTGGCCGTTTTGGATCGCATCGTCGCCTGCCCGCTGTGCGGTTCTGAAGATACCGAGCTAACCAGCGAATTCGGGTCTACCGCCTGTAAATCACTGTACCACTGCCGGAACTGCTGCCAGCCGTTTGAACATTTTAAATGTATCTGATCACCCATAAACAGGAATTTCCCTTGAGCGATTTTCAGTTTATCCGTTTTGAAGTGCGCAACCAGGCCGCGCAGATTTATTTCAACCGCCCCAATGTTTTAAACAGCTTCAATAGCCGGATGGCCAAAGAGGTTCAACAGGCCCTGCAAAGATGCCGGGATGATGAGGCTATCCGCGCCGTTCTGATTACCGGGGAGGGGCGCGCGTTTTGCGCCGGGCAGGATTTGGCCGAAGCCGCCCCGCCGGATCAGCCCTGGCCGGAACTGCGTGATTTTGTGCGGGAACACTACAATCCCATTGTGCGGGCTGTCCGCAACCTGGAGAAACCGGTGGTGTGCGCCGTAAACGGGATTGCCGCCGGCGCCGGCGCCAATCTGGCCCTCTGTTGCGACCTGGTTCTGGCCGCCGAAAGCGCCTCCTTCCTGCAAGCGTTTTGCCATATTGGTTTGATTCCCGACAGCGGCGGCACCTATTTCCTGCCGCGCCTGGCCGGCATAGCCCGGGCGACCGCCATGGCCATGTTGGGTGAAAAAATTCCCGCTTCCCAGGCCCTGGAATGGGGAATGATCTACAAAGTGGTCGCGGATGAGCAATTGCTGCCGGAAGCCATCCAATTGGCGGAGCACCTGGCTACCCGCCCGACGCGCGGATTAGGGCTGATCAAACGCGCCTTGAATCAATCCCTGTTCAACTCCCTGGAAGAACAACTGAAGGTCGAGGAAGAACTCCAGGGGCTGGCCGGCGAGAGTGAAGATTACCGGGAAGGTGTGGAGGCTTTCCTGCAGAAACGCAAGGCGAAATTTAAAGGGAAATAACCCCGGGTATTTCCGGCCGAAGTGTTTACATCAGACAGGAGAGCGAGCGTGTACTTAGACAAACAAACCGCCGTCGGGGTGATCGGCGCGGGAACGATGGGGCGGGGAATTGCCCAGATCGCGGCCGCCTACGGACATCAGGTCGTTTTGGTGGAATCCAATCCGGCTATCCGGGAAGACGCCGAGCAATTTTTGCAGCGCATCCTGAAGCGGATGGAAGAAAAAGAAAAGATTGGACGCGGCGAAGCCAACGCCATACTGGAGCGGATCGACTTCCAAAGTGAACTGTCCGCCTGCGAAGGGGCCGGTTTGATCATCGAGGCCATCTTTGAAGATTTGCCTACCAAACACAAAGTGTTCCGGGAACTGGAATCGATTGCCGGCAGCCGGGCTATTCTGGCCAGCAACACTTCCTCGCTGTCGATTACCGCCATCGCCGGGGTCTGCCGCTTGCCGGAGCGGGTGCTGGGCGCGCACTTTTTTAATCCCGCCCCGCTGATGCCCTTAGTGGAAATTGTGCCGGGGCTTGCTACCTCGAAGCAGACGATTCAACTGGCCCGCAACCTGATCAACGATTGGGGAAAAACCACCGTATTGGCCAAAGATACGCCTGGCTTCATTGTCAACCGGGTGGCGCGGCCCTTTTACGGAGAAGCCCTGCGGATCCTGGAAGAGGGCATCGCCGATGTAGCGACCATCGATTGGGCGATGAAAAAAATCGGCGGCTTCCGCATGGGGCCGTTTGAACTGATGGACCTGATCGGCAATGACGTCAATTACAAAGTTACCGAAACCGTGTTTGAAGCCTTCTTCTACGATCCCCGCTATCGCCCCTCCTTCACCCAAAAACGCATGGTGGAAGCCGGCCGGCTGGGCAAGAAAACGGAAATCGGTTATTATGATTATTCTTTCGGAGCAAAGAACCCCGAGCCGGTGAAAGACCCGGAATTAGGGCAAACTGTTTTTACGAGGATTTTGGCCATGCTGATCAACGAAGCGGCCGACGCCGTATTTATGAATATCGCCAGCATCGAGGATGTGGATATGGCGATGACCAAAGGCGTCAACTACCCCAAAGGACTGCTGGCCTGGGCGGATGAAATGGGGTTGGACAAGATTCTCGGTGTGCTGGAAAATCTTCAGTCCGAGTACGGCGAAGACCGCTATCGCCCCTGCCCGCTGTTAAAACGGATGGTTCGCCAGGGACAAACATTTTATCCACCGTCAAATTGAAGCGCCCTCCCATGGATAATACCCGCCGCGCCCGTAAAATTGTAGATCAGATGTATGAAAACGATCCCTTCAGCCAATGGTTGGGCGTCGAGCTGGTGCAGGTGGAGCCGGGCCGGGTAACCCTCAAGATGACGGTGCGCCCTGAGATGATGAACGGCTTTGGGGTCTGCCACGGCGGGATCACTTTTTCCTTTGCCGACAGCGCCCTGGCCTTTGCCGCCAATTCCCGCGGCCGGGTGAGTTTGCTGCTGAAAGCCAGCATGTCCTACCCCACTGCGGTGCGCGAGGGCGATGTGCTCTATGCCGCGGCGGAAGAAGAGACGCTGAACAACAAGGTGGGCATCTACAGCATTACCGTAACCCGCGAGGACGGCCGGAAAGTGGGGCTGTTCCAGGGCACGGTTTATCGCACCCAAAAAGATCACCTAATTTCGGAGGAAGATGAGTAAGATGAGAGACGCATTTATTATTGATGGAATCCGGACTCCTATTGGAAAATTCGGCGGTTCCCTGTCGCCGGTGCGCACGGATGATCTGGCCGCGCTGGTCATCGCGGAACTGCTCAGGCGACATTCCGGCCTTGATCCGGCAGCGGTTGAAGATGTGATTTTCGGCTGCGCCAATCAAGCCGGGGAAGACAACCGCAATGTGGCTCGTATGGCCGCGTTGCTGGCCGGTCTGCCGGTCACCACACCGGGAGAGACGGTTAACCGCCTGTGCGCCTCGGGGATGAGCGCCGTGGTGCAGGCCAGCCGGGCCATCCGCCTGGGCGATGGGGAACTCTACATCGCCGGGGGCGTGGAGCACATGACCCGCGCCCCCTACGTGCTCTCCAAAACCGCCCGTCCTTTTGGCCGGGACGCCCAGCTTTACGACACCAGCATCGGCTGGCGCTTTGTAAATCCCAGGATGGAGGCGCTCTACGGAATCGACGGGATGGGGGTCACCGCCGAAAATGTGGCCGAACAGTTTAAGATCAACCGCGAGGATCAGGATGTTTTTGCGCTGCGCTCGCAGCAAAAAGCGGCTGCGGCCCGAAAAAAAGGCCGGTTAGCGAAGGAAATTATGGCGGTTGAAATCCCCCGGCGTAAGGGCGATCCGGTTCTTTTTGAGCACGATGAATTTATTCGTGAAAACACCAGCCTGGAAGCGCTGGCAAAATTGCGGCCCGCTTTTCGCAAAGACGGCAGCGTTACCGCCGGAAACTCCTCGGGAATCAACGATGGCGCCGCGGCGATGCTGCTGGCGTCGGAAAAGGCTCTTCAGCAGTTTTCCCTAAAACCGCGTGCACAGATTGTCGCCTCCGCGGTGGTAGGCGTAGAGCCGCGCATCATGGGCATGGGACCGGTTACCGCCGCCCGGAAAGCGCTCCAAAAAGCCAACCTCTCGCTGGATGATATGGCTGTCATCGAACTGAATGAAGCCTTTGCCGCTCAAAGCCTGGCCTGCCTGCGCGAACTGGGTATTGCCGACGACGACCCGCGGGTCAATCCCAACGGCGGCGCCATTGCGATAGGCCATCCGCTGGGCATGTCGGGAACGCGGCTGCTTCTCACGGCAATGCTGGAGTTAGAACAGCGCCAGGAACGTTACGCCCTCTGCACCATGTGCGTCGGCGTCGGCCAGGGCATGGCGGTTATCTTAGAGCGGATTTAGGATTGCGGATTGGGGAATGCGGAATTCGAACTGCCTGGATTCGCAGAAAACTATTTTTCATCATAATATCAAAGAGTCTTGTGCAGAGGTAGATTGATGAATCAAAGTGAATTAAAACAACGTACTAAGGAGTTTTCCAAGCGGGTTGTAAAACTCTGCGGAACCTTGACAACGAGTAAAGAAGAGCGACTGATTGCATCACAGCTTTTTAGGTCGGCAACTTCAGTTGCGGCGAACTATCGAGAAGCCTGTCGGGCCCGCTCACCAGCAGAATTTGTATCAAAGTTGGGCATTGTGGAAGCGGAAGGTGACGAATCACTTTATTGGCTGGAATTGCTTGCAGAGATGGAAATTATCAAGCCAAAACTACTGGAACCGCTGATAAACGAAGCAAATGAAATCGTAGCAATCATTGTGGCGTCAATAAAAACTGCGCGGGGGAAAAAGAAATCCACAATCCGCAATCCGCAATCCGCAATCCCTCCTTATAATATTTTTAAGTTAAACGGATTCCGACCGGTGGTGCATGAGTCGGCCTTTGTGCATCCCAATGCGACGGTGACAGGGAATGTGGTGATTGGCAAGGATGTCTACATCGGCCCGGGGGCGGCTATCCGCGGCGACTGGGGAGAGATTGTTATTCACGATGGCTGTAATGTGCAGGAAAATTGCACCATCCACCAGTTTCCCGGGATAACGGTGGTGCTGGAAGAGATGGCGCATATCGGTCACGGAGCAATAATTCACGGCGCGCATATCGGCAGGAACGCCCTGGTGGGAATGAATGCGGTGGTGATGGATAATGCCGTGGTGGGCGAAGAGAGCATCGTCGGGGCGCTTTGCTTTGTGCCGGAAGGGATGGAAATTCCCCGCCGCAAGATCGCGGTGGGCAATCCGGCCAAAATTGTCAAGGATGTCAGCGACGAGATGGCCGCCTGGAAAACCAAAGGAACCGAGTTGTATATATCGCTTCCAAAGCAGCTTTATGAAACCCTCGAACCATGCGAGCCCCTGCGCGAGCTCCCGGAAGATCGGCCCAAGATGGAGAAGCTGTTGGAGACCTGGCGGAGGGTAAAAAAGAAGTAGTTGGTAGAGTGGTGATTGGTGGAGTGGTCTCCCCTCGTTCCAAGCTCCTGCTTGGAACGCACTTTTCCCTCGAAGCTCCGCTTCCACTGCCAGAACTAAAGCAAGTCTGCTGAAAACCTGCGCAGTCGAAACAGAGCTTTAGAAAAATAGTCGTTGCAAGGGGGAGCGAGGATAGGCTTAGAGGTTAACAACGGGGTACAAAAAATAGAAGATGTTGACAATTCTTTTACCGGGAATGTGTGTTTCAAAGCTTTCTTCAAATAGATAAATTTGTTTTGAAGGTTGTCCGTATGTAAATTCTTTGCAAAAAGGAGAATTTGAAGTGCTCTCATCTAAAATTAGTGAAAAGACGTTGAGGAAAAATTTAATTGAGGAGATAAACAAATTAGACCAGGAAAAGTTGGTTATGCTCCATCAATTTCTGGCTCAATTGGTTGGTGAGGAATTGATTAGCGAAGTGACAAAAGATTGGGAAATTGGAAACGTTACTCAAGAATCAATTCAAGCAGCCATTGAAGAACATCGTAAATTACATCCCTATTCCCAATCCGAAAAATGAAAACAGTCATTGATACGAATGTGTTTGTTGAATCGATAACAGCAACCAGCAATTATCACAAAATATTTAAAAGTTTAGTGAATGGAGATTTCTTCCTGTGTCTTTCGAATTCAATATTATTGGAGTATGAAGAAGTTATACGCTTACTTCACCGGGAAGCAACCACAAAAAGATTCCTTGAGTTTTTGTCGCTATCACCCTTTGTTATTTTTGTAAATCCTGCCTATAATTATCGTTTGATTACCATTGACCCCGATGACAATAAGTTTGTTGACTGTGCAATTGCCTGTAATGCCGATTATCTCATTACCAGCGATCGTCATTTTGATGTACTGAAAACAGTCAGTTTTCCCGGTAAGGGCCTTCCACAGGTAATTTCTGATGTCGAGGCAAAGTCATTTTGATGTACTGAAAACAGTCAGTTTTCCCGGGGTAAATGTGATTCATCCTGAAAAATTTATCGAAAAGTTTCTAAAATAAAAATGTTCCAAACAGGAGACGAGAATGAAAATCCAAAGCTATATACAAGGTCAGTGGACCGCCGGTAGCGGCAACAGCCGGCAAGTATACAACGCCATCACCGGAGAAGCGATTGGCGCAGTAAGCAGTGAAGGTTTCGATTTTAAATCGATCCTGGCATACGGGCGCCAGGTCGGCGGGCCGGTGCTGCGTAAGATGAGCTTCCACGAGCGGGGCCGGATGCTGAAAGCGCTGGCGATGTACCTGCATGAGCGGAGGAAAGAGTTTTACCCTATTTCCACCATGACCGGGGCCACCAAAACAGACACCTGGATTGATGTCGACGGCGGTATCGGCACCCTGTTTGTTTTTGCCAGCAAGGGAAGGCGGGAACTGCCCGATGAGCCGTTCTATGTCGACGGCGCGATGGAGCACTTGTCTAAAGAAGGGAGCTTTGTGGGAAGGCACATCTGCGTGCCGCTGGAGGGTACCGCCATCCACATCAACGCTTTCAACTTTCCCTGCTGGGGAATGCTGGAAAAAATCGCCCCCACCTTGCTGGCGGGGATGCCGACCATCGTCAAGCCGGCAACAGCCACCTGCTACCTGACTGAGGCAATGGTCAAAACGATCATCGAATCAAAAATTCTTCCCGAAGGGGCATTGCAACTCATCTGCGGCTCGGTGGGCGACCTGCTCGATCATCTCGATTGCCAGGATGTGGTCACCCTGACCGGATCGGCGACCACCGGCAAGAAGCTGCGTCAACTGCCCTCCATTATCGACAACTCGGTGCGCTTCAACATGGAGGCCGATTCGCTCAACTTCAGCATGTTGGGGCCGGAGTCTGCCCCGGGGACGCCGGAGTTCGATCTGTTTATCAAGGAAGTCGCCCGGGAGATGACCGTCAAAGCCGGGCAAAAATGTACCGCCATCCGGCGCACTATTGTTCCCCAAAACCTGGTTGCGGAGGTGATGGAGGCGCTCAAGAAACGTTTGGAAAAAATCAAGATCGGCGATCCCTCTTTGGAAGAAGTGCGCATGGGACCGCTGGTAAGCCGCGACCAGGTGAATGAGGTCGACAGCGTGGTGCAGCAACTGATGCAGGAGGCCGAGATGGTCTACGGCGGCCGGCAAAACTTTCAGGTAGTCGGCGCAGACCCGCAAAAAGGCGCCTTCTTTCCAACCACCCTGCTTTATTGCGATCAGCCGCTGCGCAGCGACGCCCCGCATAGCCTGGAGGCCTTTGGCCCGGTCAACACGGTGATGCCCTATCAAAACCTGGATGAGGCCATTGAACTGGCCAAACTGGGACGTGGTTCTTTGGTGGGCTCTCTGTTCACCAACGACGACCGGGTTGCCCGGCAGGTGGTGCTGGGAACGGCTGCCTACCACGGCCGGGTGATGATTGTCAACCAGTATTGCGCCAAAGAATCCACCGGGCACGGCTCCCCGCTGCCGCACATGGTGCACGGCGGGCCGGGGCGCGCCGGCGGAGGCGAGGAGTTAGGCGGTATTCGCAGCGTGCTCCACTACATGCAGCGCACCGCCCTGCAGGGATCGCCCACCACGCTGACCCATATCACCAACGAGTGGATGCCCGGGGCAGCGCAGCCGGAAGCAACCGTGCATCCCTTCAAAAAATATTTTGAAGATTTGCAAATCGGCGAAACCCTCACCACCCACCGCCGCACCGTTACCGAAGCGGACATTGTTAATTTCGCCGGCATCAGCGGGGATTATTTTTACGCCCACACCGACGAGATTGCTGCGAAAAAGCATCACATCTTCCAGGGGCGGGTGGCGCACGGCTATTTTCTCGTTTCCGCCGCGGCGGGGCTGTTCGTCTGGCCGGGAGAAGGGCCGGTGCTGGCTAATTACGGTCTGGAAGAGCTGCGCTTTCTCCAGCCGGTGCACATCGGCGATACCATCTGCGTAAAACTGACCGTCAAACGAAAAACCGAGAAAGAGAAGCGCGAGGATGAACCGCTCAACGGCGTGGTGGAGTGGGCGGCTACGATCTATAATCAGGATGATGAGATTGTGGCCACCTACACGGTGCTGACGCTGGTGGCGCGGAGACAGTAGGGCGACCTCCTGAATCGTTAACAAGAAACTAAGTACTTTCGCACACTTCGGTCCCCGGCCGGCCGGGAGTCGATTAAGACCCCGAAAGGGGCTATGCTTTTTCCGAGACTGCGCTCGCAAAAAGAGGCTTCTCCGAAGCCGTTGATCTACGATTTACGAATAGCGATTGACGATTTGAAATTCAATCGTCAATCGGAAATCGCCAATCGAAAATCATTTATTAAATCGACAA
>JAJRYW010000246.1 GCA_024275555.1 Calditrichota bacterium
TCACAAATTCAAGTCGTTGTTCCATAGGGGTAACATCCTTCCAGCTCATGGCTGCCTCCTCTATTTTTTGGCAGCCATAATTTACCAAAAGTGTTACCTATGTGTCCGAACAGAGTGTTACCCATGTCCCCGGTCTGTACACCCCTTCAAAGGGGGAGGCAAGAGAGTTCCCCCCTTCGAAGGGGGATAGGGGGGATGTCATTGAAAACCAAACGTAAGCGCCCCATAACTATTATACACTCAATACATTTCATCTTTTCGGAAACTAATTCACGTCTCAATATGAATGAGTAATTTTCTCTTCGAGTGAAAAAAGAACAACTACCGCAATAAGAGCATCTTCCGCACCGCGCTATATTTCCCGGCCCGGAGGCGGTAAAAGTACACCCCGCTGGCAACCGCCTCTCCGGCGTTACCGGTTCCATCCCAGGTGTAAACGTGGAAGCCGGGATTCATTTTTCCGGACGCCAACGTTTTCACAACCTCGCCCAGAGAGTTGAAAATTGTCAATTCTACAAATTCCGACCTGCTCTGTTGGGGAATCTGAAATCCTATAGTGGTGGACGGGTTAAAGGGATTGGGATAGTTCTGGGACAGGTAAAATGTTTCCGGCCTGGTTAGTTGCTCCGGTATTCCGGTTATAGTTGTATCCAGTTCCAGTATCTGAAGGCCCGAATACCTGTCTATTATATAGACCTGATTAAAACCCGGAACGGGGTACGCTTCTACGGTTCCCAGCGGAGAATTTGGCGTCAGTTCCGGATAGAGGTCATAATATGCGACATCCTGCAAACTCGAGGGATCGGAAAAGTCCAAAACATGCAATCCGGCGGTAAAATGGGCTACATAGAAATACTCCCCTTTGACAATTCCTTCACCGATATATTCCTGGCCTGAAATTACATAATTTGTTAAATAAAACGGATTTTGAAGATCGCTGATATTAAACACCTTTACCTGGGAGACCTGGGATTGATCACGGCCGGTTATAAACAAGTAATTGCCATCCTCGCTCACATCAATACCAACAACTTCCAGATCAAACGAACTGATCTGCGCCGCTAAAAAGGGAGCGGATTTGTCGGCAACATTAATGATATCAATTATGGGGGTTGCTAAATCGCCGTTCGCAGCAAAGATCAAGTCATTCTGCACCACAAACTTCTCATATTGTGCAGCGTTCCAGGAGCCCACAAGCTGAGGGGAGGCCGCATTTTGAACATCATAAAACTGTAAGGATGATCCGGCAGGATTTTTTATATAAAGGAAATGAGAACTTATGTCAATTGGCCCGTCGCCATCAATCTCGTTGACCAGAACCGGGCTATATGGGTCGGCAAGGTCAAATACTTGTACTTTTTTACCTGCTGGTAACAATCGCGCTACAAAGGCATAATGGTCATAGGTCTTGACATCCGGCTCGAAGATAACGTCCAAGGTGTCATTCGTATCGCTAAACGCCGTTCTGACCGGTGATTGGGAAAGGTCCAGAATAAAAAAGTTATTAAAGCCCGAGACCAGCAAGGCATAATCTTTTCCGGTATTGGTGTCGCGATAACCCCACAGGTCAAAGTACTGCCGGTCTTTGTGCCAGTATTTCATTAACTGCAGATGTTCCGATACAATTCCCGGGGAATCCGTAATCAGTGGGGAATAGTGGAGTACATTTCCGTTTTGATCATAGGATCTAATTTGATAACGGTAGGTGCTGTCGTTAACCAGGTTAGGATGAACATACTCTTCCGCATCGGGAGGAAGACTATCCAGGAGCATTAGTGGAGCCGTTCCCAAAGCGCCAAATAGCTTAAAGTGATCTGCAGATAATCCGGTATAGTTCCAGCCTAAAAATATCTTTTGATTATCTGCCAATGAGTAAAACGGAAAAAAGCGATCTTGCATAATAGAAAGGCTTGAGGGGTCGGTCTCCAGAAAAGTATGGTTTGGTTCCAATTTCGGCCAGAAACCATAGATAACATCCGCCGCAGGTCCCCAGAGGGTATCGTTGTAGGTCAGGCCGGTGCTGTCATAATCGCTGTACATGATAAACAAATACTCCCGGGCGCCCAGGGAACTGCTATCCGGATTCCAAAAATGGTCAGCGGGCTTGATGGCGCTGTCCTCTGCAAAGCAGGCATTCAACCGTCGCGGCTGAAGCGGATCGGAGATGTCCCATATCGATCCTAAAAAGACACCCACGCCCGCGGCTGGATAACCGAGATCCCGCCGGTATGTCTGGCAAAAGGTAGTCTCCGCAGAGTTAAAACGGATTTCCACGTCAACGAATTGTTCATCAGACAATGTGGAACCAAAAAAATTACTCCCATAAGCAATTGAGCCAAAAAACACCTGGCCGCCCCAGTCAACGCCGCTTAACCAACGCGGTTCGGACTCCCAAATCCAGATCAAAGGGTTAGAGGGATTTTGTGGAGTTACCCTTTGCTGCGTGAAATTAATGGCCTGGGGTTCACGGAAAATAAAATGCGCCGAATTGGTTTGAGCATAATTCGGGGATAAAGTCAGGAATAAAAGAAATACGGCCCTAACCAAAAGTTTACTCTCTACCCGCCATGAGAATCTCATCAGAATACCTCCTCTTTGTGCTGTACGCCCGGTTGATTGAAGGTCTTTCCAGTTCACATATCGATTAAGTTGTCTGTCCCCTCAATGCAGCAAGAGCATCTTCCGCACTGCGCTATATTTCCCGGCCCGGAGGCGGTAAAAGTACACCCCGCCGGCAACCGGCTTTCCGGAATTATCCGTTCCATCCCAGGTGTATACGTAGGAGCCGGGATTCATTTTTCCGGACGCCAACGTTTTCACAACCTCGCCTAAAGCATTGTAAATTGTCAACTCAATCAATCCGAATTCCGATCTGTCTCCCCGGGGAATCTGAAATCTCACCTTGGTAGACGGGTTAAATGGATTGGGATAGTTCTGATACAATTCGAATCCGGCGGCGGTTCCCGGCGGCGGTTCAATTCCTACAATAAACTGGCCGTACTGCACACTGTCGATAATTGCCGCGACCAATTCTCCCCGGGCAGAGCCCAGTTCGCTCACTTCCCAGAAACTGACTCCAAAGCCCTCGGAGAGCTTATAAACATGGGTCAGGCCGTCATACCAGGTATAAACATGAGCGTTGGCATCATAAGGCAATAAACCCACGGGCTGGTATCCTTTATAATACCAAACCGGAAACCCGGCGCAGTCGCTAAAATGGCCGGTGTCCGGGATGGCTAATTGAAACATGGTACGTTCCGAATCCGGGCAACTGGTATCCCAGGGGTAGAAGACCTGTACCTCCAACGCTGTGGTATCGATCCGAAAGTAACGATCCCAGTGGCCGTTCAGAATCCGGTAGACCCGGCCGCCGGACAGTACGGTATCGCCCAGGACCGAAAACATGGTATAGCTCGTATCGATGGTAAAATCGATCTCGTGAATCACCCGGTATTGCCAGCGGTTGCCGGTCTGTAACGGAAAAAAGTTCAGCAGCGAATCCACCGGTGTTTGACTAAACCCGGGTGTACTGCCCAATAAAACGATGATTAAAAAGCGTTCAACCATCTTTTTCATGGTCGCCTCCTGTGGTAAAGCCAAATTAATCTATCTTGTCTGATAAGGTATTCACTCGGTTGGTAACGGTCAAAGCGAGCCGCATGGGCCCTCCGGACTAAACTTCGATTGAAATTTGGGGAAGCACTACAAATAAAACAAGGGAAGAAATAAGAACCGGGCCGGAATTAAACCGGCCTTCCCTGGCCGCTTCAACCTCCCGAAATCCGGCAGGAAAAACATTTAGAGCAGTAGGAGATTTAAAAACTCATCCGGAACTGCTGGCGGTTTCCCATTACCCGGCGTACAAATAAGCGGGTAGCCGGTCCGTTCGGGACGCCCCGGCTGCGCCGCACACTCCCCCAGCCGGCATGCCAGGCCGCGGCCGTCAGGCTCAGTTCTTCCCGGTAGGTTAAACGGGGGAACTCCTGACGAATAAGCTGGCGCAAACGGGAGAGATGCATGGCGCAGAGGGTCAGGTTAAACTCCGGGTCATACAAACGCTCGACCGGGACTCCCGGGAAGTAGTCCCCTAAAACGGCCGCGCTGATCTGGGTTAAACCGCGACAATATGCCGAACTGATAGCATTAGGGTCTCCGCCGGATTCGGCTGCGATCAGTCTCATCAAAAATTCCTCTTCAATATTATACTGCCGGCAAATTTTTTTAACCAGGGGCCGCCAGCGCTCTACCCGGTGATGGCCGGTCGCCGCAGGCGGGTAGTCGGCAACACTCTTTACGCAGCCCAATAAAAGCAGCAACAGCCAAACCGATAGATACCGGAAACTTTTGGTTACAATTAAGAGTTTCATAATTGTACTCCTTATATAATAATCCTCCAATTCCTACTCCATGAGTTAATGTTATTCTTGACAATGGAGATCGTAAACGGCCATCTGTATAGTTATGCCGGTATAAATATATTTTGAATAAAAATTATTTTTTATGATAAAAACCCGAGTTTAAGCGGCATTATATATTAGCAACGGTGATCTTTGATTGCTCAACGAAAAGGTACCTAACATGTCAAACCCGTGTATACATCGGGCCCCGCCCGATTCATATTGGGAAGAGGTGTATCCCCGCCTCCTCAATTACGCGATATGGTTGACTCGCGGCTACAATGCGCCCTCGAAGAGCATTCTGCTGCCCAAAGGGCGCCATCCATCAGACATCGTATCAGAGGCCATCATGAAGTTTTATAACGGAAAAAGAAAGTGGGACCCTGCAAAAGTCGATTTAGAGGGTTTTCTAAAGGGTATTATCCGCAGCGATATCAATCATTTATACACTTCCTCCGAGACAAAAACCCGGAGTTACAGCATTAATGAGGACGGCAACAATGCAAACCATGAGATAGCATCTCCGGAATTCCCGCACCCGGATGCTCTTCTTCAAAAAGAGCAACTCCTCAACGCTATTCTATCCCAATTGACAGGACCTCTTGAACAGGAAATTTTTCAACACATCACGGCAGAGCGGACCAGGCAGGAAATTTTGGCGCAAATGAGAATATCGCCCTCTACCTATGATCGTATTCTGAAAAAAATTCGAACCATTACCAGCGAAATTATGTCTGAACAAACACTATAGGATTTACCATGGCAACTAAAAAAAACAGCCTCAATGCTCATGAGAAAACAGTCAATCTGTTCAAAGCAATCGGCGAATCAATCGAGGATGATCCCGAGGCGATCAGGGAAGTTTTTATAGAATACGGACTGGACCAGGATAAACTTACCCGGGAGAATTTGCAGTTAATCGCCCGGTTAAAAGCAGGTCTGGAGTTCGGCCCTGCGCCGGCGGAAGAGTTCCGGGGCGGCGACGCCTCGCCGAACTCTCCCCCGATCGCCTCCGAGGCGCCGGCAGAACCGGCGGTAGAAAAAGAGCGCTTTCGCTTCCCCTTTTTACGGCGCATCTTTAAGCATCTCAAAAACCTCATTGTGCGGGCAAACGTATTTTTTCAGCGTAATCTCATAAACCAGCTAAACCAGGGGAAGGTCTTTGCCGATCGCATCGGGCGCTTCTATTTAAATGGAAATCCCGGGATTGTGCTGCTGGCCGTAGTATTTTTCCTGACAACGCTGCCGGTTTTTTCGTTTATTTTGCACAGGTACGGCCTGTCTATCCAGCTTAGCATGCTGGGGGCGCTCGGTGTGCTGCTGCTGGTGTGGGCCCTGGGAGGCTACTTTTCCTATCGGTTGCTCAAACATGCTCCTCCCAAGAAATACGCCCAGGTTCTTATCGAAGGCTACTCCGCGGATAAGTCCATTCAGTTTGTCAGCAATGAAATCCGCAAACTGGCCTCGGAGTTTGTGGAAAACCGTCATGCCAGGAGTTTAGACGGCCTCCTGCACAGAATCGAGAACTGCCCGGACTGGCCTGCCGCCGCTAAGATGATCGAAACGCATCAGAAAGAGATCAAAACGAATATTGACGAGTTAAATAAGATTTTCACCCGGCAATACGATATCATCCAGCGCATTCTGGAATTAAAGTATTTTGCGGCGCGTCAGCTCCACATCCCCGAACGGCAGATGTGCGACTATATTTTCCAGTTCAGCCCGGTCATCTACCACAACCGGGTGCTGAAGTATACTTCCAATTGTTCCGAGCTGTTGGAACTTTATCACGGGGTAGAGGATTTTCCGGACCTGGAGGATCGGCTCCGCGCCCTGGTGCGGCAGAACAATCAAATCATGCGCAAAATCCGCACCCGGCGGGACTACCAAAACCAAATTCTTAAACATACGGAGTTGCTGATCCCCATGCACCGGTTTATCACCGAAGTATCCATTTCCGGGGCGATTAAAGAGTATTCCCGCACTCTCTCCCAGGTTGCCAAGGAAGCCCTGGAGCAAATCAAGTTCGCGGGGGATTACCATCCACGGTTGTTTACCAGGGCATGCCTGGATTTACAGGAGAAGCTGCAATTTTTATATTATAAACAACGCGCCCGGGGCGGATTTGATCTCCATTATACCTGTTTCCGGCTCTGCGAAACCTACAGCACCGAGGATTTTTACCTGAACAACCTGCTGGAAAACCAGGCCCGGCTGCTGGAGGCGTTTATTCACAAACCCCAATATCCGCTGTTTTCCGGCAACCGTTCCGAAACTCGGCAGCAAATTTACGCCCTTTCGCGTCTGTTCGAAACCGTTTCCATGGTCCTGGTGCGCAGCCGCAACGGGGTGATAGAAAACTTCCGCGAGTTTTACCGGAAGTGGATGCTGGAAGATTTAGACCTCCAGGGCGAGCAGACCCGGCTGATCATCACCCACAGTTACAGCCGTACCGTGCGGGAGGTGCTAAAACACGCCGTGCTGCAAAAAGAGGATGATTTGGAGCACACGCCGGAAGAAAACCAGCCCAAGCTGTTCGTATTTAAGCCGGAGACCGGAGACTCCTTCAAGGAACGCCTGATGATGTACGATCTGAAAGAGGAGAACTATCACCAGGATTTAAAAAACACTTTTGCCGGTATCGATAAACTCATGCGTCCCGCCAAGATCATGTTTATTCTCGGCGCAGAATGTTATGATAAACACCGCTGGGTCTTTCATCCCGAGGGGATTAGCGACTACCTTAAATCATTACGCTCTTTAGCGGAAGAAAAGAATATTGAGTTGGTCGTGGTGATCGTAGCGGAATTCTATAAATGCTACCGGCGGCTGATCGAGTTGCCGGAGTATTATAAAGATCGCTTTGACAAAATCTCCCTCTATCAGCCGGAGCTGATTGATGTGATTATCAGCGACAAGGAAATTCTCTCCCGGCAAACTTATACGGAGGAAGCCATTAAGAACAACCAGATGCTCAGCACACTCGTATCGAACATGAGAATGTTTTGAGCGGAACCGGTACAGCAGGATGATCAGCGCCGCTCCCAATCCCAGATATTGTAGCGGAGGTCGTCATCCAACTTGTGCCCGCTTTGTTTAAGGGTCAGCAGGATGCTGCCGCGGTGATGGCTTTCGTGGGCAATGAAATAACCGAGGTAAACAATAATTCCTTTCTTCAAAGAGCGGCGAGGATTACTGCCGGTTGCGGCCTGCTCAAAAAACACGGCCATCGCTTCACAGGATTTTTCCAGGCAGGATTTCAGGAATTCCCGCCCCGGTTCTTCCTTTGTAGCAAATTTATGCAGCCCTTCGGCCAGGTCTTTGGCGCGTTTTTCCAGTTGCCAGACCCGGTTGTTGTGCAGGTGGGCAAACTGCCGCACCACATTGCGCCCGCCGCGTTTGGAAAGCGTGCATTTCATCCCCTCATCGCTGATGTGGTCGATCAGCATCAAATTAATGCGGTTGTTGGTGCGCCAGGCTTCCAGAATCTGATCAAGCATTTCCGGCATGTTTCAATAATCTCCCTTTTTCGGATGAAAAAAAATCTATCGGCTCCTTTTCCCGGAGACCGACAGCAACAGGCTTGTCTTCCACCAATCCGGCGCCAACAATGGCAATCGTAACCGGCAACTCAACCTCCCCCCATCTGGCGCAACTTCTCCTCCAGCAGCCGAAAACCATTCGCCACATAGTAATCCCGCATTTCCTTCTCCAACACCGATCCCAACTTTACCTTAAAATCATTTTCCCGGTAGCTGCTAATTTTGCCCAGGAGTAATGAGAGTTTTTCCTGATTCATACCTGGCAGCGGAATTCCTTTCCGCAACAAAAACTCTATATCATAGGCGTCCCGTATTTCGTTGCGGTTTATCAATGCCTCGATTTTATTTTTCATGCTCTGCTCCAGGGTGTGCGTTCTTAACAGAACCTGCTTATTACTAAATCGCGACCAGGCAATGCTATCCTGGAATTCGCAATCCTCCACCGCTTTACGGATCTTAATCTTTAAACGGCGGGGATAATTCTCAGACCTGACTTCAAAGAGCAGAGAATAAAATTTATTTTGTTGGTCGGTTATTTCATAGTGAACGCTAAGAAGTTGTTGGCATTTTTCAAAATAAGGCGCAGCATCGATTTCTTTAACAAACCAGAAATCCAGGTCTGCCGAATAGCGATTTAATTCAAAACAAAGGCGCAGCATAGTTCCGCCGCCAAAAACGAGGGGCTGTAAAAGGTTTCCGCTCTTGAGGCGATCCAGCACTTCCATCTCGAAAATTTCATGTCTCTCGAAAACATTCATAGCGTTCCAAATATTTTTGGGTTTTCAATGGAAACTCTTGCGCATACTCCCGCACCAGGCGCGGGTCCAATTTGTCGAAATCTATCGCAGCGCTATCAAAATTATAGCGTCCCAGCGAAGTCAGATACACCGCATCCAGAAATGCCTTCTCCGGGGTCGCAATGAAAACCCCTTGTTCTCTTCTAAATCCGAAATAGAGAGCCGGCTGTATCTTGGCAAAGATGAAAACACTCGTTTCCACTTCCACCTGTTTACTTCGCTTCAACCCAATCGACTCAAAATACTCCTGCTGCATCTGGGTGGTAAGCTGGTAATACTCCAGGGCGGTTACCAGGGAAATATAAGAAGGAGATTGAATCAGATTTGCTACGCCGAACTTTTGCTCCCGGTCGAGGGTTTCCCAGCGTTCCTTCAGAATATACAAATTGCGTTTGATGCGGATCAGCAGCCCCTGTTTCACATAGCGATTTGCCGTAACCCTGGCCGAGGGGAGAGCGATCCCCAATACCCGGGCAATATCTTCATGGCCAAATGTCAGTTTATTTATTTTTTGCAATTCAAAATATTTCATCAAGCACACCTAATTAACAATTTTGCTAACTAAATATACTTAGAGAATTGCAGAATGACAAACCAGCTTTGGAAGAAATTGCTTGTAATCCGAATCATGAGTTGAACTTAACTTGACGCAGATTTCCGCTGAGAGAATTTTTATTTATCCTGAATTTATGATGATTCCGATATCTTTCCCCGGCTTTCTCGTTTTTCACTCACAATCGGGATGAAGGAAGGGCTTAAGCGGACCAACTCTTTTTGTTCTTAAAAAAATTTTCAGCGTTTCTCTGTCTTCTTCCGCGTTTTTCAGCGTCAAATTTCCCATTCGTAGATTCGCATCTGTACTGATTTTGCATATTCGGCTTAAAAGTCAGGCAAACCAACCACTCTCTTCAGCAACCATTGATTCTTTGATTCTGCATGATTAAATTCGCCCCATGCCAAATCAAGCCAAAACACTACTGAAATCCGTTTTCGGATATGATGAATTTCGCCCCTTGCAGGCGGAAGTTATCGAGCATATTCTGCAACGCAACGACGCCCTGGTGGTGATGCCCACCGGCGGAGGCAAATCGCTCTGCTACCAAATCCCGGCGCTGATCTTCGAGGGGCTGACTATCGTGGTCTCCCCGCTGATCTCGCTGATGAAAGACCAGGTGGAGCAGTTGCAACAAGTGGGCGTCAGCGCCATTCTGCTGAACAGTTCCCTCTCCCCCCGGGCCTATTCGGAGAACCTGCAAAAAATTAAAAACCGGGAAGTGCGGCTGCTCTATGTCGCCCCGGAGACGTTGCTTAAACAGAACATTTTAACGCTGCTGGAATCGGTTCCGGTGGACTGCCTGACCATTGACGAAGCCCACTGCATTTCCGAGTGGGGTCACGACTTCCGCCCGGAGTACCGCCAGATTGCCCGGGTTCGCCAACGATTCCCCGGCGCAGTGTGTGTGGCCTTAACAGCGACGGCCACTCCCCGGGTGCAGGAGGACATCTGCGCCAGTCTCCATATCGAGCAGCCCAGGAAATTTATTGCCAGTTTTAACCGGGAAAATCTCTTCCTGCGGGTAGCGGCCAAAGTGGATCCGTTTTCCCAGACGCTGGAGTTTTTGCAGCAATTCCCCAATCAATCCGGGATAATTTATTGTTTTTCCCGCAAGCAGGTGGAAATGCTGGCCGACAGCCTGGCGGCGCGCAGCTTTTCGGTGCGGCCCTACCACGCCGGGCTGGCCGATGAAGTTCGTAAACAGAACCAGGAGCTGTTTATCCGCGACGACGTGCAGATCATCGTAGCCACCATTGCCTTTGGGATGGGCATCAACAAATCCAATGTACGCTTTGTGATTCACTACGACCTGCCCAAGAGCATCGAGTCCTACTACCAGGAGATCGGCCGGGCCGGGCGCGACGGCCTGCGCGCCGAGTGCCTGCTGCTCTTCGGCATGGGCGACACCCAGAAAATCCGCTACTTCATCGACCAGAAAGAAGACCCCCAACAGCGCCGGACAGCCTATTATCACCTGGATAAGCTGGTCGATTATGCCGAGACGGGGCAATGCCGGCGTATTCCGCTGATCCGCTATTTCGGGGAAGATTACCAGGCGACCGAGTGCGAAATGTGCGACAACTGCACCCAGGAGAAACAGGAACAGATCGATTTGACCATTGCCGCACAGAAGTTTTTTTCCTGTATTTACCGCACCGGGCAACTGTTCGGCAGCGGCCATATCATCGATGTGCTGCGCGGCTCGGAAGCGCAGAAAGTGATCCAGCATGGACATCACAATTTATCGACCTACGGCATTGGGCTGGAGTATTCCAAAAAGCAGTGGGCGCACCTGGCCCGCCAGTTTGTGCGGCAGGGCTATCTCAGCAAAGACCCCCAGTACGGGAGCCTGAAGCTGAATGAAAAATCGCGCCTGGTGCTGGGCGGAAAAGAGAAATTCTACGGGACCCTGCAGGAAGATGTACAACACCGCCGCAGCGCGGCCCCGGAAACGTACGACTCCGCTCTGTTCGAGCTGCTGCGCCGGGAACGCAAACGCCTGGCCGATTTGGCCAATACACCGCCGTACGTCATTTTCTCGGACAAGACCCTCAGCGAGATGGCCGCTTACTTCCCGCAATCGGAACAAAGCCTGACCGCCATCCACGGGGTGGGAGCGGCAAAACTGGAAAAATACGGAGAATCCTTTTTGGCGATTATCCGCGACTATTGTTCCCGGAAGGGGATTGCAGAGCGGCCCAAATCCGGGCCAGCTGCGTTTCCGCAGCCGAGGCGGCGGGTGAAGGGGTTGTCGCGCACCGTTCAAATTGGAGAGGCCTTCAATAGCGGCCGCTCTATTCCGGAACTGATGCAGGAGCACGGGATCAAACTGTCAACCCTGCTCAGCCATCTTTACAAATTTCTCCAGGACGGCCGTCCCCTGCGCAACGGCGATTTTTTATCCCACTCCCGGCTCTCCCCGGAACAACAGCGCCGGGTGTTGCAGGTTTTCGAGCAACTGGGCGCCGAGCGGCTCCGCCCGGTCTTTGACGCCTTCGACGGCAAAATCGCTTACGATGAATTACACCTGCTGCGGCTGCATTTTTTAAGCCGGTAGGGGCGCACCTTCCCCCCAGACGCTCATAACTCGACGGGTAGGCCCCGAAAAACCGGAAGGCAAACACAGGCTCAGAATCATTTAATGCTCGTTTTGTCATTGCCCCGCTGATATTGGTTTTTTTCAAAGAGCCAAAATGCGACCGGGAAAATTCTCCATAGAGCCGGTCTATCCCACCGGAGTCCTTCGGGCAGACTCGCTTATCCCACCGGAGTGAACCCATCTTCGAACTGATTCACATCTTAACCAAAACAGGCATACCGGTAAATTGTCTTAAATTTTTAAAAAAAAGCCCCGCAAGATAAACCTGCGGGGCTTATGGGGAGGGGGGGGGTAAAATTATAAACTAAAGGATGTGCGCATGTAATAGAAACCGCCATTCATCCCGTATTGGGTCACACGGCGACTAAAGATAAAGCGGGCGTCGCTAAAATTGCTAACCTTGCGATGCGGGTCCGGAAATGTATTCAGGAGGTTGTTCGCGCCGATGCTAAAGCGCAACCCCTTCATAATTTCATAGGACAGGTCCAGGTCGATCAGCACTTTTGCGCCAAACACTTCGTCGTTGTCGGTGTTGGTGGGACGATAATAAATCTTGCCGTAATAATTCCCACGCAGGGTTCCGCTAAAGCGATTCAGCGCATAACGGACGCTTGCCGTTCCTTTGGAGCGCGGCAAGGCGGTTTCCAGGCGATTGCGTTCTTCGCGGTTAAACAGGGTGGTGCGCACCGCTTCCAGATCGCCGCCGGCAAAGATATTGGCCATTTCCGTCGGCACATTGGTAGTATCCACCTCTGTTTTGGTTAAGTTGAAAGAAGCCGTGAAAGTCACCTGGGCTTCCCCCATTCTGGCATTATAGGCAGTGACAATGTCCAACCCGCGGGTTTTAGTGTCCACCGCGTTGGCAAAGAATTGCGCCTGGTTTACGCCTGCTTTTTCAAACGGCCGCAGAATTTCAGCAACGATGGGATCGGAATTGGAAAAGCGGCTGGTCAGCACAATACGGTCGTCAATATTAATTTGATAGAGGTCCGCAGTGACCGACAGGTTCTGAGTCGGGCGGGCGGTAAACCCGGCGCTGAAGTTAATCGAGGTTTCTTCCTTCAGATCCGGAATACCGAATGCGCGGGTGACCGGGTCTTTATTGCTGGCGCTCAATACGCGAGCCGGCACCAGGTTGTTGTCTTGATCAAAAACAAACTGGATACTGACATTATTGAACCAGAGCTGATGCAGGGAGGGCGCCCGGAAACCGGTGCTGACTGCCCCGCGAAAAGAGATCTGATCGTTGGCTTTGAAACGCGCCGCCAATTTACCAATGGCAGTGCTTCCAAAGTCGCTATAGTCTTCAAAACGACCGGCCGCGCTTACCAGCACCTGCTCGTTCAGATCACTTTCCAGTTCCGCATAGAGACCAATACTGTTCCGGTAGCGGTTCACTTCGTTGGAAGGCTGAAAACCGGCAAATACCTGGGAGCCCGGGTTTTTGGGACTGCCGGAAGAGGTCGTATCAAAATCCACGCCGGGGATATCCCCGCCATTGCCCAGGGAATAGGATTCGAATTGTCCCGCGTCGATGCGATAGTTCTCTACGCGCACTTCCGCACCAAGGGCCAGGGAGAGCGATTTCACGGCGCCGTCGGTGTCGATGTTGCGAAGCAGATCGATATTCCCGGTGCTCTGGCGAAACTCCAGGGTGCCGGCGTCGAAGGTGCGGGGGCTGGAGGTGCCGATCGAGGCGTTCATCGAGTTTTCGATGTTAAAAGTAAGCGCATTGCCGCCCCGGGTAATACTTCCATCGATAATCCATCCCTTATGCAGCCCTTTTAAACCCAGCGTCCAGGCGTCATCCCTAATCTTGGTATGAATTTCCGGCAGGAACCCATTGGGATAAACATCCAGATGGACGCGCGCTTCCTGTTTCGGCAAACGATAGAAACCGGTAGCCAGGCCGTCCCGGAAAGTCAAACCGCCAAAAGCATAAAACTCGCCGTGGCCGCCCAGGGGCACAGAACTGTTAAAGAAAATCGAAGCGACCCGGGCTTGCCCTTGACCGGTTCTCATGGAAACATCTTTGCGGGTCAGGCCGCGGGAGACTAACTCTTCGTCATCCGGCAGATAGGTGCGCTCTTTTCCGTCGCGGAATATGGTGCCGCCCTGGCCGTCGTCGGTATAGACGGTACCCGTCCAGGGACCGGAGCGATTGGTGCGGCCGCGGTCCAGGTACTCGGCGCTGACATTGATATATCCGTTATCGCCAATTTGAAAACCATAGTTGGCGTCCAGGGTGTAGGTCTCGCCGTCAACATCGTCAAACGAAACGGTGGAAAGCCCTTTTGCTTCCTGAATCTCCGGCGACAAACTCACATCTTTCTTTAACAAATTATTGGCGCCCACGGTGCTATTCACACGCAGCTTGCCGGTCTGCTTCTTTAATACGATGTTGATCACCCCGGCAATGGCGTCGGAGCCGTACTGCGCCGCCGCGCCGTCCCGCAGCACCTCGATGCGCTCGATCGACGATTTGGGAATCGCGTTCAAGTCCACCCCAACCGTTCCGCGTCCGAAGGTTCCGTTAACGTGAACCAGGGCGCTGGTATGGCGACGTTTTCCATTAATTAACACCAACACCTGGTCCGGTCCTAAACCGCGCAAACTGGCCGGGTTGATGTGGTCGGTGCCGTCGGAAATGGTCTGGTGTGAGGCATTGTAAGACGGGATCAAATCGCGCAGGATTTGATTGACCTCGTACTGGGGAGATTCCCGAACCGAGATTTCGTCAACCACATCGACCGGAACAGGGGTTTCTACGGCGGTTCGTTGGGTACGGGAACCGATGATAATCACCGTTTCGCCAAAAGCGGAAACCGCCTCGGAAAGCTGTAAATTGACAGTAACCGTTTCGCCGGAAGCAACCACAACTTCTTTTTCCACAACGCCATAACCGACATAAGAAGCTCTCAGAATATACTTGCCCGGATCGGCTTTAAAACTGTACACTCCATCCAGGTCGGTGCTTCCCCCTTGAAACGTGCCGACCAGCACCACATTGGCGCCGGGAAGCGGGTCGCCCGTCTCGGCGCTGGTAATTTGTCCCCTCACCGTACCTTTCTCTTGCGCTGCCAGCGCAAAACTAAAAAACAATAAAAACAATACAGCCAGCCGCCCAAAATTCTTGTTGCAGGAACGGCTAATTAAAGAAAATCGAGTAAAAGTTGCCATAGGCCTTACTCCTTCCGTTATTGTGAATGAGAAACTAATTAACCTGACAATATAATATATTTATCTTTCAATAAATCCCCGGGGCCCAATTGCAACTAATATAAGCGGCAAATGGGTTCGTAATTCAGAAAAGCTGCTTTGAGGGTAGGCTTATTCAGGGCTACCTATATTATGACAGTGATTATACAAAAAATTTAGATAACCTGCAAGGGGTCTGCCCAAATTAAATGATTCTAATTTTTTTGATGTTATCAATCTTACAAAACCAGGCATTCCACATACCCTAACTGGGGAGATCATTTCCCGCTTTTTTGCCGGATATCCGCTTGTTTTTCACAGGGATATGTTAGGGTGATGGGCCTATTCCCCAATGGGGTGGTAAAGCGATCCGGGTTTGATGCTCAGACGCGAACTGCCATCCCGAACAGCAAAAGTGTGCAACGCTTAATGAGAGGTTTCCCGCAAAAATCCGTTTAATCAGCAGGATTCTGCATCAAAACAACCTCAACAGATGATCGGCATGATTAGGCGCTTAGGACGGCAAATCGACTCCCGGCCGGGATGGTCGATTTTAAAAATGATTTCCTATTTACCAAATTACTCGCAAATCAGCGGCGCCGGAAAAAGCATCGGGCCTTCTCAGGCGTTTTCTGACATTTTTGGGCAGGATATGTAAATTTAGTTTTTAGAAATCACCTGTTTGGCTCCCTGCCTGCGCAGACAGGCGGATTATCCGGGCGATGGAGCGCCCGTCTGTTTACAATTGTTCCAGGCTCTCACTCAGAAAAACGCTGATCATCTTGCGGCGGTAATTTCGGGAATAGACGTCATTATCCACCGTTTTGCACAGCTTCAGCGCCTGTTTGATCAGCGCTTCCGGATCGCCGTTGCGCTGCCATTCAATCACCACCGGCCCGGGGCTGACCCCGCCAAGGACCACTTTCATTTTCCCATTGTCGTCCACCGAAACGGCGGTGGTCAGGGAGGTAAAATCCACGCTCTTGCGGGGACTGAGTTTTTTAAAGACCGAGCGAAAACAGCGGTTCAGGGGAAGCAGAATCGTTTTCAGGATGGCGGTCTTCTCCAGCTTCCGGGGCTGCAAACCGTCGCCGGTATAGATTTCTTCCAGGGGGATCGTTTTCCCGCCGCCGGGAGCGGCAATTTCCACCCGGGCGTCCAGGCTGATCAAAGCCGGGGCGGTGTCGGAGACAAATTCCGAAAAGCAGACCTTCGGCCCGCCGGTAGCGATGCAGATATCCCCCCCGCTCTTCAGGCAATAATTGACCGCTTCCCGGCCAAATTCAGTCTGGTTATAAAAAATACAGCGGTTCTCGCAGAGCAGGTTTCCCCCAAGGGTAGCCATGCTGCGCACCAGCGGCGAGCCGACCGCGCGGGCTGCTTCAATCAGCACCGGAAAATATTCCGTTATCGGCGGGTAATTTTTCAACCGGTTCAATTTCACCAGGGCGCCGATACGCAGCCAATCGGCTTCCTCAGAAACGTTTTGCAGTTCGGCAATCCCCGATAAATCAATCAGGCAAGAAGCCGGGTTATTCCCCTGGAAGCGGTTGACCATCACATCGGTGCCGCCGGCCAGGTAGGAAAAGTCATCACTATGCCGGGCGGCCATTTCCAGCGCTTCGGAGACACTCCCAACCCTCATATAGATGGGTGAGGTTGTTGTTGCTAAAGCAGTCATTATACATACCTTTTTATTTTCATAGCTATGCATCCCTTCCAGGATTTACTCCTTGTTAGAGGCATTCGAGGCAATGCACATCTCTTGATTCAGATATTACATTGACTGGCCGGCTATTGATTTATCATGAGTTATGAAGATTGGCCGCCTTTTTTGACCAGCGTTTTGACATCCGTTCCATTGCTTTGCGATATTTTTGCCAATTATGTAATGTTTCCGGGTCGAAATCGGCGCCATTGGGCCAAACCAGTGTATGAACTTCCGGGTCTATCCGTACTTGATTAAACACATTTTCATCGCGTAATTGCCCAAACACCGATCCGTTTAAAATAGGCAAAAAGTTGATAACCTGTTCGGTCTCATCATCGAACACTATCCGTAGAGTGTATGGACCGACAATTTCAAAATCGACTACACGATAAATTGCATGGGACATTTTTTCCTCCGGTTATTGAAGTGGTGCAATTTTGAACGGCAACTGCCCACTTTGAAGACGATTCCAGTTCTCAACCAGTTCCCCCTGATGTAATTCAGCCCAGGCTTCCACAAGACGTTGTTGCTTCCGGGGAAATGAACCACTCATTATGTCTTGTGTAGCTGCTAACCGACCAAGCTTACTGGCACCAGTGCAGCACCTTGTTGTGCACTGGTGTGGCTTACATCGACTAAAGGAGTTCTGTAACTGCTTGATAAAGTACTCGTAAATATGGTTTTTCCTCTGTACAGAAATACATGCAAGCAGAGTGGTCAACCTTGTTCCATTTATAGATGTTCAAAATTACGGATTCGATGTCGGAAGCCATTGAATTCTTGATATAGCTATGAACATCCATTAATCCTATCAACATAAATAGAGCAAAATTAATCAGAGCAAACCAGGGATTAATTGCAAAACTCACTATTAAAAGAACAATAGTTGCGAAAACACTGATGTTTCTTACTTTATCCATCGTCCTGATTCCTACTGATAGGAGAATAATTATATTGTTCGAGTACGATCCGAAAGCTGGCTCAACAGTTTTTCCTTCGGATTTCAATTTGTCTTCACCGATGAAAGCGATCAGCTTTTTGATCTCGTCGGAACTCTGAATCAACTTTCTTTGAAACGGCACGGCCCTTATTGCGGACCAAAAGAAGTTTGCTGCAATCAATATTGCAAACCCAATTATTATCTCAAAGATCCAAGACATGGATAGACTCCCTTCTCAATTAATTTAACCGCCAACCACAATAGCCATTAGTTTCGTGCTTTTTTGAGAATGCTACAAATGTGTAACAGCAAAGAATAAAGGATTTTGAGACTCCCATTTAAATTCTCGAGAATTAATGCAACATCTGCTAAACAACAATATCTGTCATTAATTCCAACAAAAAACTGTGATATCTCATATCTTGTAAATCAAAACCCACGAAACTAATGAATAGCACATAATATTTTTCAAGTATTGTCCCTTGCACAAGGAGGAGACCGCCTCATGATGCGTCCAGCAAATGAGGCAGAGGTGGTTGGTTGAGCCTCGGTGCGTGAGGTCAAACACAGAGCATTAACCACCCCTGATTTGCTCACTGGACGCTTCGCAAATCTGTCCCCTCCTTGAAAAACAGGAGGGGAATTCTCTTGTCTCTTTCGTTAGAGCTCCACAAAAACATTAGACATTATTACAAACTAAGTTTATATTACTACACAACTTATGTCATTTCGAACGAAGAGAGAAATCTGTTAACACTCAAAACTTTATCTTTAATTTACAATTATTTCAGCAAATTTAATGTCGAATACGCACAGATTTCTCTCTCCGTCCCTGGA
>JAJRYW010000247.1 GCA_024275555.1 Calditrichota bacterium
CTAATTCACGTCTCAATAAGTAACGGATTACCCGTATGGATGAATATACTATTTCTCCCCCACCCCCGCGTCTGGGCGCACACACCTCCATTGCCGGGGGCGTTCACAACGCCATCCTGCGCGGCCAGGAAATTCAGGCGGATGTTGTCCAGATTTTTTCCAAGAATCAGATGCAGTGGAGCGGGCGGGAATACACCGGGAAAGAACTGGAGCAATTTTTCCGCCTCCGCCGCGAAACGGGCGTCGAGCCGGAACTGATTCACGTCGGTTACCTGATCAATTTAGCCAGCCCGGAGGGGAATAAGCATCTCAAATCCGTGACCGCTTTTTTGGATGAAATGCGGCGAACAAAACAGTTGCGGATTCCCTACTTGCTTACGCACCCCGGCTCGCACATGGGCGCCGGGGAGGTTCGCGGAATTGAGCGGATTGCGCAAAGTCTCCGCTACGCCTGGGAGAGCGAAGGCGATCCGGGCCTGACCTTGCTCCTGGAACTCACCGCCGGGCAGGGCAGCAACCTGGGGCGCCGCTTCGAGCACCTGCGCGACATCATCGACCAATCCGGGATTGAAGCGCACCTGGGGGTCTGCCTGGATACCTGCCACATCTTTGCCGCCGGATACAATATCTGCGATGCACCCTCGCTCTGGGCCGTCCTGGAAGTGTTCGACCGTGTAATTGGCCTGAGCAAGCTAAAGGCGATTCACCTAAACGATTCCCGGTTTCCGCTGGGCAGCCGCCGCGACCGGCACGAGCGCATTGGGCGGGGACATATCGGGGAAGAGGGCTTCCGCGCGTTGCTAAATCACCCCGCCCTGGGCGGATTGCCCATGGTGCTGGAAATCCCGGCCGGCGGCGAGGCGGACAAAGAAGACTTGCAGCTTCTCCGAAGTTTCTTGAAGAATACAGGTAGATAGATTAATTCATGAACACTTGCCGCCCACAAAGTGGTTCCCGGGGAAAAAGTCTCCAAACCACTAAGTTCCACAAGACTTTGAAAACATTGAGCTTCTTGGGTTGTGATAATTCACTCCCCCCAAAAAATTCAGATTACTTCCCATGCAACTTGTTCTCCCTTAGAAACTCGGTGTCTTTGTGGCAAAAAATTATTCAGGAGAAAGTAATGGAACGTATCCCCATCAATCTTCTCGAAAAGGCCGCTCAGATCAAGGAACTCTGGACGCCCAAAATCATCGCCCGGATGAACGACGATCATTTTAAACTGGCCAGGGTAAAAGGTGAATTTGTCTGGCATTCCCACAACGACACCGATGAGGCCTTCCTGGTTTTGCAGGGCAAACTGACCATTCAATTCCGGGATGGTGCGGTAACGCTGGAAGCGGGAGAATTGTATGTGGTTCCCAGGGGTGTGGAGCATCGGCCGGTTGCGCACCAGGAATGCCTGATCCTGCTGATTGAACCGGCGGGAACCGTCAACACCGGCGAGGCGGGCGGGGATTTGACCGCCCCGGCGGATGCATGGATTTAAACGTCCGGAGCAACGCAGCAATCTCAAAAAGAATTCCTTTCTCCGGCAAAGTTTATTATCTTTGGCGCAAAAATGACAGAGGAGAATGCGCATGACGATCTCGAAGAACAGTTTTGAAACTCTGGACGCCCTTGCTGCCGCCGGTCGGCAATACCACTTTTTTAATCTGAATAAGCTGAACAAAGATTTATCGCAAATGCCCGTTTCTATCCGGGTGCTGCTGGAAAACGCCTTAAGAAATGAGGACGGACGCCTGGTCAAAGAGGAAAATATTGACACGATTCTGAACTATGACGCCCAAAATGTTTCCAGCCGCGAAATTCCCTATATGCCCGCCCGGGTGGTCTTGCAGGATTTCACCGGCGTGCCCGCGGTGGTCGACCTGGCCGTGCTGCGCGACGCCATCAAGGATTTTAACGGCGATCCTTCCCAAATCAATCCGATTGTGCGGGCGGATTTGGTCATCGACCACTCCGTGCAAGTGGATTCCTTTGGCCGGGAGGATTCGCTGCTTTACAATACCCGCATCGAGTTTGAGCGCAACCGGGAACGCTACTCGGTAATGCGCTGGGCGCAGGGCAGTTTCCGGAACTTCTCGGTAGTGCCCCCGGGAACCGGGATTGTGCACCAGGTAAACCTGGAATACCTGGCCTCTGTGGTGATGACCAAAGAAGTCGACGGCCAAACGGTTGCCTATCCGGACACCCTGGTTGGCACGGATTCCCATACCACCATGATTAACGGTCTCAGTGTGCTGGGCTGGGGCGTTGGCGGCATCGAGGCGGAAGCAGTGATGCTGGGCCAACCCTATTACATGCTCATGCCGGAAGTAATCGGCTTTAAGTTTACCGGGAAGCTCCCGGAAGGGGCCACCGCCACCGACCTGGTTCTGCGCGTCACGGAAATGCTCCGGGCAAAAGGCGTGGTAGGCAAGTTTGTGGAGTACTACGGCAGCGGGTTGGCTCAATTAAATTTGGCCGACCGGGCCACCATCGCCAACATGGCGCCCGAATATGGCGCGACGATGGGCTTCTTCCCCATCGATGAGATGACCCTGGACTACCTGAAACTGACCGGCCGCAGCGATGAGCAAATTGCCCTGGTGGAGACGTATGCAAAGGCCCAGGGGCTCTTCCGCACCGACGACACCCCCGATCCCAAATACACCGACACCCTGGAATTGGATCTGGGCACGATTGAACCCAGCCTGGCCGGTCCCAAACGCCCCCAGGACCGCATCACTCTGAAAAATATGAAACCGGCTTTTGAAACAGCCATGGAGAACACCTTTGCAAGCCAGGTTTCCTCCGCCCGTGACGCGGCAGTGACAACAGAATACAATGGAGCAAGCTTTGAACTGAAACACGGCTCGGTGGTCATCGCCGCCATTCCCAGTTGCACCAACACTTCCAACCCCTCGGTGATGATCGGCGCCGGCCTGGTAGCCAAAAAGGCGCTGGAAAAAGGGTTGCACAGCAAGCCCTGGGTGAAGACCAGTCTGGCGCCCGGCTCCCAGGTGGTGCCGGAGTATCTGGAGCGCGCCGGCCTTTTGAAGCCGTTAGCCGAGCAGCGTTTTAACCTGGTGGGATTTGGCTGCACCACCTGCATCGGGAACAGCGGACCGCTTCCGGAGGAGATCGAAAAAGCCATCAAGGAAGGCGACCTGGTTGCCGCGGCGGTGCTGAGCGGCAACCGCAACTTCGAGGGCCGTATCCACGCCGCCATCCGCGCCAATTACCTGGCCTCTCCCCCGCTGGTCGTCGCCTATGCGCTGGCCGGCCGGGTCGATTTTGATTTTGATTCCGAACCGCTGGGAAGCGATCAAAACGGCCAGCCGGTTTATCTGAAAGATATTTGGCCCACCCAGGCCGAGATTACTGCGGCAGTCAACGCCTCGCTTTCTCCCGACCTCTTTAAAGAAAAATACGCCCATGTCTATGAAGGCGATGAGAACTGGCGCGCCCTGCGCAATGGCAAGAGCGAGATTTATCACTGGGACGAGGCCTCGACCTACATCAAAAAACCGCCTTTCTTTGAGAATATGCCCCTGGCGCCGGGAGAATTGCAGGAGATCCGCAACGCCCGGGTTCTGGCCCTGTTGGGCGATTCGGTGACCACCGACCACATCTC
>JAJRYW010000248.1 GCA_024275555.1 Calditrichota bacterium
CGCTTACTGGCCGGAAAACTGCCCGCTTTGCAAACAGGGAGTTCCGGTCATGAAACCCGGCAGCCGGGAAAAAGCATAGCTGCCCCAACGAAAGTGAATCTACCCCATGAAATTTTTTATTCTGGCCAGCGGAAGCCGAGGTAATTCTTTATTTGTCGAATCACATCATGGCCGTTTTCTGATCGATGTGGGTCTCTCGGCCCGCCAGATCGAACTGCGTCTGCATAGCAAGGAGATTGACCCGGCCAGCATCGATGCAATCATCCTGACCCATGCCCATCGCGACCATGTCGCCGGCGTGGGCGTCTTCGCCAATCGCCACAAACTCCCTATCTACGGGCATCCGGAGACGCTGGACAATATCAGCTATCTGCTGAAGCCGCACCCGAAGATAAAGCCCTGGACAGGCGAATTTGCCATCAAGGATGTCCGCTTTACCCCCTTCCGGGTTTCGCACGATTGCCATCCCACCCACGGTTACCTGGTACAGGAAAACAACAGCGTATTGGGCGTATGCACCGACCTGGGAGTGGTCACCAACGAAGTGAAGCAGCACATCCGCCAGGCCCATGCGCTGCTTCTGGAGAGCAACCACGACCCCAACCTGCTGATGAACGGCCCCTACCCCTGGCATCTGAAAGAGCGGGTCTCCGGCCGCCTGGGCCACCTGTCCAACCACAACGCCGGGGAATTGCTGAAAGAAATCTTTTCTCCGCACCTCGGCCGGGTGGTGCTGGGTCACCTCAGCCAGGAAAACAACACCGCCGCCCTGGCCTACCAAACCGTGCTGGAATATGTTGGAGCAGACAAAGAATCAATTATTGATGTCGTGGAGCAAAAAAACGTTTCCGAGATGTACTACCTGTGATACGAATGTATTGGAATCTTCTAATCCGGCGCCACAACCTGACCCGACAAAAAGACTTCCGCCATGCTTGACAGCAGTCTACAATTCATTCTACTGATGACCGGTCTCCTGCTGCTTTGGGGCGGGGCGGAACTGCTGGTGCGCAATGCGGTAATTCTGGCTAAAGCTCAGGGAGTACGCCCCATCATCATCGGGCTTACCCTGGTATCGTTCGGCACATCCGCGCCGGAGCTGGTGGTCAGCAACCTGGCCGCTCTGCAAGGGGCAACCGGCATTTCGATGGGAAATATTATCGGGAGCAATATTGCCAATATTGCTCTCATCCTGGGTATCGGAGCGCTTATTTCCCCCCTGGCGATTGAAGACCGCTGGGTGCAAAAAGAAACTCCGATCATGCTGTTGGTCACCGGCCTTTTTATTTATATGGCCTATTCGGGAAGAATCATATCGACCTGGGAAGGAGCGCTACTGCTGCTGCTGGTCTTCGGAATGCTGCTATACCTGGCCAGGGTTACCCGGAAAGATATGAACGCCTTTAAAACCGTCCAAAAAGAGATGGAAGAGGCTGCCGGCAAGACCGGCAACAGCAACTCCTGGAAACACCTGATCTTCAGTCTTCTCGGCCTGGCAATTCTGCTGGGAGGCTCCAAGCTCAGCGTAGATTCCGGCACGGCCCTGGCAGAACAGTTGGATGTCAGCCATACCATCATCGGCCTGACTTTTATTGCGCTGGGAACCTCCCTGCAGGAACTGGCCACCACCATCATCAGCGCGATACGTAAGGCGTCTGATATTGCCGTGGGGAATATCATCGGCAGCAACATTTTCAACCTGGCCTTAATCGGCGGCAGCAGCGCCGTGATTCGCCCGCTGCCCTGCAACGAACCCAAAATGTTGGTCTTCGAGCTGCCTTTCCTGGCCGCTGTCAGTTTGTTGATATGGGTGTTGATGGGACACCACCGCAAACTCAACCGCCTTAAAGGGGCAATTCTGGTGGCGGTTTATTTCCTGTTCTTGTATATCACCGTGGTGCACTAAAACCGCCCTGTTCGGATATGCCTTACCCCGGGCGCTGCAACCGGTTTGACCTCCTTCTTTTCCCTTTCTTTACACGCCCTACGGCCTCTTTTCTCCGGGGACGGTTGATTCATCGGAGAGGAATAAGTATTTTAAACCTCCCGGCTGTCCGATGGTGCATTCGTTTTCAAAACAACCGGTAAAGGATCCGCTTTGTATTCAGCAGATTCCCTTTTGTTACGATGATTAATACTACGGCAATACGGAGAGGAAACCATGAGAACAGCGTTGGTGTTGTCCGGCGGCGGCGCGCGGGGATTGGCCCACCTGGGGGTGTTAATTGCCCTGGAAAATGCCGGGATTAAACCGGACTTAATTATCGGGTGCAGTTTTGGCGCGTTGATCGGGGGGATGTACGCCCAGCATCCCGAGACGGCCTACCTGCGTCAGCGCCTGGAAGCGCTGCTGGAATCCAAGGAATTTGACAAACTGGGCCTGGAGCACCCTCGTAAGCGCCAGGCGACATCGGATGAACATCTTTACCAGTTTTTTCGCAATGTAAAAGAGTGGTTCCTGCTTAACCTGTTGATCAAGCGTACTTCCATTCTGAAGGCGGAACGGTTAGCCAACGTCATCAACCTTTTAATTGACGACCAGGATATTAAGGATTGCCAAATTCCCTTTGCCTGCAATGCCACCGATTTAGTCTGCGGTAGTCCTTTCCTGTTTACCGAGGGCGCCATGCGCACCGCAATCCGGGCCAGCACCACCATCCCGGGCTATTTTCCGCCGGTGGAGCATGAGGATAAATTGCTGGTCGACGGGGCAGTGACCTTTAACCTTCCCATCCGTTTTGCCCGGGCGCTGGGCGCGGATTTTGTTATCGCCGTGGATGTGCACCCGGTGTTGCACCGGGAAGATGATATGCGCAACGTTCTCGACATCATTCTGCGGGCCAACACTATTACCGCCAACACTCTTTCGGATGAAACCGCGGTGGGCGCCCAAATTCTGATCTGTCCGCCGGTGCGTGAGTATTATTGGTATGAATTTGACCGGGTCGAAGAAATAATCCGGGCTGGGGAGTATGCCGCCAATTATTCCCTGGAAGAGCTGAAAAGACAGCAAAAAGCGACCAAACGCCGGGGCGCTTTTCGGCGCCTGCTCCGATTTAATCGGTAAAGACAGACCGGAGACCGCCGAAGATAAAGACGTTGGAACAAGGATGTAAGGAGTTGACCGGGATGGACAAAAGCACACCACTTAGCCTCAAAGAGCAAAATCCGCTGCACCAGGAGAACCTGCGGCTAAAGCAGGAACTGAAACGGCAGAAAGAGCTTTACGAAAACTCCCACCAGGAACTTATCCAGGGGATGGTGGAAAGCGCCCTTACAGCGGAGAAGCTCCACAAAACCAACCAGCAGCTTCGTCAAACATTTTTAGCCTCCATCGAAATCATTCAGCGCATCATCGACCTGCGGAAACCGGGCTACTACGAACATGCTTCCCGGGTGGCCGGGTTAAGCAAACAGGCGGCCGTCAAATTGAAGGCAACCCCGGCCGAAATTAATGCCGCCTATTTAGCCGCCCGGATTCACGAGATCGGCAAAATGCACCTGCCGGATACAATCCTCAATCGCACCCGGGAAGAGCTGAGTGAAAAGGAGATTCTGCTCATAAAAAATCAGTACAGCATCGGCGCTCATTGCCTAGAGAACATCCGCCAATTCCGGGATATTGCCCGGGTTATCAAACATATTCGGGAAAATGTGGACGGCAGCGGCTTACCGGACGGACTAAGCGGCGCGGAAATCCCTTTAGGCTCCCGGATTATTGCCATGAGCGACTTTTTCGATACGGTTTTCTTTGTTCATCATATTGGCACGGTGCAGGATGCGCTGGAGCGCATTTACCAAAAGACGGGCGTCTTTTTTGATGAGGATATCTTCGATGTGTTTCAAAACGAGGTGCGCCGGAAATATTCCGACAAAGATAAACCCATCGACCGGAAGATTGTTATTTCTCAACTGGAACCCGGGTTAGTTCTCAGCCGGGATCTCAAGACGATAACCAACGTGCTCTTATTACCCAAAGATTCGAAACTGGATGAAGCCATAATTGCCAAGGTTATTGGCTACCAGCAAACCGATCCGTTAAAAGGCGGCATCTACGTTTACATCTAACAAGTTCAGGACGACATCATATGGATATTGCCAGTATACTCGGAATCGTTTCAGGAATCGCGCTGATTGTGGCATCCATTTTTATGGGAGGCGACTTAAGTATTTTTATCAATGTTCCTTCGATGATGATCGTTGGGGGAGGCACCATTGCGGCCACCTTGATTGCCTATCCGCTCAAAGAAGTTTTGGGGGTGATCAAGATTTTGCTGAAAGTCTTCAAAGCCGAAAAGCAGGATTTTGGCGCGCTGATCTCCC
>JAJRYW010000249.1 GCA_024275555.1 Calditrichota bacterium
GTAATTATTAACTTTAAAAAACCACTGTCATTTTCCCGACGGGATGGCGTTGCCACGAATCCCGGTTTGCCGGGAAGAGAAATCTGTGCGTATTCGACATTAAATTTACTGAAATAATTGTAAATTAAAGATAAAGTTTTGAGTGTTAACAGATTTCTCTCTTCGTTCGAAATGACATAAATTATGTAGTAATATAAACTTAGTTTGTAATAATGTCTAATATCTATTACCGGTTTTGATGTAACTGTAAAAGCCCGATGATCTCCGACAGCGGGGCAACACTTTTGAAAAGCCCCTGACGGGCGTCGCTCAAATAAAGGGTATCCGCCGGGCCAATCTGAATATCGTTTATACGCGGCTCTGCCAACAATTGATCAGTTAGCGGGTAGAAGGTTTGCCCGGAATCGCTGCTGTAAAACAATTGACCGGGATTGCCATTCAAAGAGTTATATACAGATAAAACTATCTGACCATCGTCCGCAATTTCAAAGTCGGCAATCATCTCCGGTAAACTCCCCTGCTGCTGCCAGGTTCTGCCGCCATCCCGGGAGATAAAAAATCGATAGAAATAATCACAACCATAGAAGAGACGATCCGAGACAATCCTTATTTTATAAAGCCAACTCATATTTTGACCCTGACCATAAACCTGCTCCCAGGTGTCGCCGTTATCCGGAGAACGGTAAATGCCGTGAAGTAATTGGTCTTCTTGCCGTACAAGACCGGAGGCGTAAATATCTCCATTGGGTAAGAGGAAGAGCTGGTAAATCTGGAACAACGTATCGAACCCGGTGGAGCGCCAGATGAGGGCGTTGTCATCAGAAAAATAAATCCCGCCGTAAGATTCGTCTGATTCGGTGCTTCCCATCAAACACCTGCCATTGGATAAAAAGACGGCGGTGCGGGGAAACAAACTGTGGGGTGTAAACTGCGGCGCCTGCCAGCTCTTGCCGCCGTCATCCGAGTAAGCGAACCATCCCCACAGGACGCCAAAACCACCCATTAAAAGCAAATCGTTATAGGGGCTTACCTCAAAAAGATCCGGGGAAGAATAATAGGACAAAGAATCCCAGCTTTTCCCGAAATCGTTGGAGACAAACAATCCCTTTGTGCTGTTGGCATAAAGTAAATTTCCCGGCCCGAACCGAAGCGAATAAACCGAATTGAAAGGCGTCTGGAGTTTGTTGAGCAGATGCGGGGCGGGAGGCTCGCCGGGTAGCGAGTTCAGCGGGGTGCGGTCTTTGTCGCATCCACCAAAGGCCAGTACCATGCTGATCAGAAAATAAAACAAACCTAAATCAAAACGGCTTAATTTTCTCATTGTCATACCTCACGGGTTGCTGCGAATCGGTTCTTCACGACGGCTGCTTGCGATTCATCCCCATACAATTCCAGCAGCACCCGCTCCGGGGTCATCGGTACTCGGAAGCCGTATTCCCGGCCGGGGCGGAAGGCTTTCATCGCCTCCCGAATAGCGAAAAACAGCCCGATCCCATACATCAAAGGCGGCTCGCCGACGGCTTTGGAGCCGTAGGGGCCAAAGCGATTTTCATGATCTTCCAGCAGGGTTGTCTCCAGATCGTCGGGCATAAAATAGACTTCCGGCGCCTTGTAGGAGGCCAGTCCGTTGGAGAGCAAGCGCCCCTGGGCATCATACTGAAGATCTTCTACGGTCATCCAGCCCATCCCCTGGGCCAGCCCGCCTTCGATTTGTCCCAAATCTATTACGCGGTTCAGGGGGCGGGCCAGGTCGTGCACAATTTTAACCGAATCGATCCGGTAGGTTCCCCGCAGCCCGTCCAGCGTCACTTCGAAAATCGCTGCGCCGTAAACATGGTAGGCAAACGGATGCCCCTTTTCGGCGGACTTGTCAAAATGAATTCCCGGGGTAGCGTAAAACGCGTGGGCAGAGAGCGAGACCCGCGAAAAGTAGGTCGCTTCCACCAGTTTGCGCCAGTCCCACCCGGTGGGCTTGCCGTTGCAGAGCAATTGCTCGTCGCGGATTTGGCAGGGCGCCTTTTTATCCAGGTTAAGTTCCTTGCGCGCCGCGGCGTAGAGGCGCTCCAAAATTTGATCAATGGCTTTCAGGGTCGCCCCGCCGCACAGGTCGGCCGTAGCGCTGGCGGCGCTGGGCGACATGTTGGCAATCCGCGAGGTGTTGGTGCTTTCCACCCGGATACGTTCTTCCCGGATACCCAGCGCCCGGGCGGCGATATCGGCAATCTTGGTGCTGATTCCCTGGCCCATTTCCACCCCGCCGGTGGTGATGCTGACGCTGCCGTCGGTATACACATGCACTAAAGCGCTGCCCTGGTTCAGAAAGGTGGCCGTAAAGGAGATGCCGAAGCAGATCGGCATGACCGCGTATCCTTTCTTTACGGCACGGTGAGCGGCATTGTATTGATCGACCCGCTGGCGAATGGAAGGCAAATACTTTTCTTTTAGGATAGACCAGGCTGTCCCGATCTGCACGCGTTCTGCCCGTTGCCCGTAGGGAAATTCATCGCCTTCCCGGAGCAGGTTTTTACGTTGAAGCTCTTCCCGGGGCAGGCCCATTTTCTCGGCGGCTTTGGCCAGCGCCGCTTCGATGACAAACATGCCCTGCGGTCCCCCAAAGCCCCGGAAGGCGGTGTTGGGAGGCAGGTTGGTGCGACAGGAGACCGCAAAAATTTCCACATTGGGGATAAAATAAGCGTTGGTGCTGTGGAAAAGCGTGCGCTCCAAAATCGCCGGAGACAAATCCGCCGAGGCCCCGGCGTTCTGATAATGGGAAACCCGGTAGGCCAGAATTTTCCCCTCTTTGCTCAAACCGATTTTGAAATCCGATGAATAGGGGTGGCGCTTTCCGGTCATTTTCAGGTCGTCGTGGCGGGAGAGGATGAGTTCCACCGGCGCGCCGGTTTTCCAGGCGCCCAGGGCGGCTAAACAGGCCCAGGGAGTAGCTTGATCTTCCTTTCCCCCAAATCCACCGCCCAGCCGCTTCACATCTACCTCGACCCGGTGATTGGCAAGGCCCAGAACTTTGGCGGCGGTGCGTTGAACCGCGTAGGGGCTTTGAGTGGAAGAGTAGAGTTTCATTCGCCCGCCTTCTTCGGGAATAGCCCGGCAGCCCTGGGTTTCCAGGTAGAGCTGCTCCTGCCCGCCCAGGTCGCATTGCCCTTCCACGATGACATCACACTGCCCCCAGGCCTGCTCGACATCGCCCAGCCGGAAGGTGCGGGGATTGCCGATGATCTCCCCTTTCCGATACGCTTCACGCGGGTCGGTAATGACCGGCAGCGCCTGGTGTTCCAGGATGATCATCCCGGCGGCTTTGCGGGCAATCTCCGGCGAATCGGCAATCACCAGCGCGACCGGCTGCCCGATAAAGTGCACTTCCTCTTCCGCCAGCGGCAGTTCATCGGGAATCAAGGGGCCGATCTGGTTGTCGCCGGGAATGTCCGCGGCGGTCAGGACGGCTACGACCCCCTCCAGCGCTTTTGCCGCAGAAATATCCAATTTACGAATCCGGCCGTGCGCGACCGGCGAACCGAAGACCGCCGCATACAACATCCCTTCCGGACGGGGAAGATCGGAGACGTACTGGGATTCTCCCCGGACATGGGCGATGGAATCGATGTGCTTCATGTTGGCCTCTATGGTTTTTAAAATGAATGACGAGTATCGAGTATTTTTTTGAGCTTGCCCCGTGATACGTGAATTCTAAACAATTAGAAATTCAACCGGGTGTTGTTAAAATAAATTTGATGCACCGTAACAATTTAGCGCTCTGAAAAAAACTTCTCTCCACCCCCCTATTTCCCCCCTAAATAGGGGGGATTGTACAGACCGGGGACATGGGTAACACTCTGTTCGGACACATAGGTAACACTTTTGGTAAATTATGGCTGCCAAAAAATAGAGGAGGCAGCCATGAGCTGGAAGGATGTTACCCCTATGGAACAACGACTTGAATTTGTGA
>JAJRYW010000250.1 GCA_024275555.1 Calditrichota bacterium
GATTGATCCGGAACGGCTATAAATTTTTTTGTACCAATACAGAGTTTATTCTAAAAAGCTTAATCCACGAATTACACGAAGCTTCACGAATTGTTTTTGTTGTATTTAAAAAATGGTAACTACTCAGGTCTAGTAGACTGCTCTTTAAAAGAATTCTGGTACAAATCGACTTGTTCATAGCCTAAGCAGTTGTATATATGACAGTTGAATCCCCATCACCCTGGGAGGGCTGTTAAGTTCTATGTTCATTGATTGCAAAAACTCACTGTTTTCACAATTTCTGTCATTCCCGAATGCTTTAATCGGGAATCTACTACACGAAAAAGGTGGATTCCCGCTAAAGACATGCGGGAATGACAAAATCAAAACAGAACTTAACACCCCTGCCCTCACCCTGGGGGGGAGAGGGGCGACCGAAGCGCAAGCGAAGGACGGGGTGAAGGGGATTATGCGCCATTGGCAATAACACCTGAGTAGTTACAAAAATGAAATTTGCTTAATTATACAAATTTACTGTTTTTAGAGCAGACTCAATACAAAACGGGAGGCAAACGCCTCCCGTTCCTGTTCTGTGCAGAACTGCTTAGAAGCCATAGAGGATGCTTACACTAAAATTCTTGATGGTTCCGAAATTATAATCCGCAGCGGCCTTCAGACCCAGCAGATTGACCAGCGCCCCCACGGTAAGGCGGCTCTTATTGGCCCCCTCAATTTCAAAGTTGATCTGAATCGGATCTCGATTCGGATCAAATACATAGGAGTAGTTCAGTTCCATGGTGGATTTTTCAATCATAAATCCGGCATAGGGTGTTACACTGGCGACAATCCCGCTGAAGGTTTTACTGACATTGATTCCCAGGGCGGTAGTGTTTGTGTTGAAAATGGAGCCGATTTCCAGCTTCTGGGTAAAAAATCCCAGGGCAATATCTACCGGCATGGGATTGGCAAACCACACGGCCGGATTGTGCTGGACGCCGAAGCCGAAATACTTCAGTTTGCCGATTTCACTGGAAATCTCCACATCGGGCAGGTAACGAATGATCCCCTGGGTGCCATAGACGGTACCAAAGGTGAGTTGAGGGGCCGCGGTAGGAAAGATGCCCGGATCTTCGATTAAACCGGTTACAGGTATTATCACGTTGCTGGCAGGGATGATGAAGGTCTGTCCTCCCGCCTGAACCGCCTCCCGTTTCGTGGTAACGATGATGTTCTCGCTCTCACTGCCAATCACGGTCGGGCCGGCAATCTGAACGGAAAAGTCTTGTGAGATAATTTCTTCCACCAAAACGGATTGCTCAGTAGGGTCGCTGGTGGCTTTGGCTGCCAAATCCCGGGCCTGGCTGCTGGTAAAACGGTATAGTCCGCCCACCGCAAAACGTTGCGCTTCCTCGCTTAGAAACGACCCCATAAAAACCAGACCCAATTTAATATCAAGGCCTAAAATCTCGGCATCCGGCGCTTTGTTAAACCAGCCGGCGTTCAGGTTCGCTCCAAAAGCATCCGCGATGGGAGAAACATATTCTTCCGCCGCATCCTGGGATAATAATTGCACACTTTCGTTCAGGTTCTGGGC
>JAJRYW010000251.1 GCA_024275555.1 Calditrichota bacterium
ATGGGTGGGCTTTTTCAGCCTGCTCGCCCAATCAGATCAAGCGCCCCATGTTGAGGGGCAGATCATTGTTCAACTGGAAAACGGTGCGCCGGTGCAGAACCTGCTCCAATCTCACCGCGCCGTAGAACTGCAAGCTGTGCGGCTGCTTTCCCGGCGGATGAATATCTGGTTGTTCGAATTCAATCAGGCGTCTGTTCAGGAAGATGCGGTATTGCAGAGCGTCTATCAGCATCCCGATGTGCTTCTAGCACAGTTTAACCACTATGTTACCCGGAGGAACGCGACTCCCAACGACCCGCGTTTCCCGGACCAGTGGGCGCTGAACAATACCGGTCAGACCGGCGGCGCCCCCGATGCGGATATCGATGCGCCGGAAGCCTGGGATATTGCTACCGGCGGACTTACCGTGCAGGGGGATGAGATTGTGGTCGCTATTGTCGACGGCGGCGCCGATTTGAATCATGAAGACCTGGATTTCTGGAAAAATGTTCACGAAATCCCCGGAAACGGTATCGATGATGACCATAACGGCTATGTAGATGATTACGACGGCTGGAACGCCTATGACCAAAACGGCAATATCCCGGCAAACGATCACGGAACCCATGTCAGCGGTATTGCCGGCGCTATCGGGAACAACGGCGTTGGGGTCAGCGGGGTCAATTGGGGGGTTAAAATCATGCCGGTCGCCGGCTCCTCCGGCCAGGAAGCCACGGTGGTGGAAGCCTACGGCTATGTGCTGGAACAGCGCGCCCGCTACAACGAGACCAACGGCGATTCCGGCGCATTCGTGGTTTCCACCAACTCATCATTTGGAGTAGATTTTGGCGATCCGAACAATTTCCCCATCTGGTGCGCCATGTACGATTCCCTGGGCGCCCAGGGAATTCTCAGCGCCGCCGCCACGGCCAATCAAAATATCGATGTTGACGTGCAGGGAGATGTGCCCACCGCCTGCCCGAGCGATTTTTTGATTTCGGTGACCAACACCACCGACAATGACGTCAAAAATTCCGGGGCGGCCTACGGTTTAACGACCATCGATTTAGGAGCGCCGGGTACATCGGTTTTATCCACCTTGCCCGGAAATACCTATGGAAACCTGACCGGCACTTCTATGGCTACTCCCCAGGTTGCCGGCGCGGTGGCGTTGATGTATTCCGCCGCCGGATCGGCCTTGATCACCGCCTACAAATCCGACCCGGCCCGCATTGCCCTGCTGGTTAAAGAGTGGATTTTAGCCGGAACCGATACCCTCCCGGATTTGCTGGGCAGAACCGTCACCGGGGGACGATTGAACATCTTCAACAGCATCCAATTGGTGCGTACTTTTGCGGATTCTCTCGATCCGAATCCGCCCGCCAATGTCGGCGCCTATTCCGATTATACGACACCCACCTCCATCACTTTAAGCTGGGATGATCCCAGCAACTTTGCCGGCGGCGATACGCTTTTACCGGCTGATTTTACCATCGAGATTGTCCGGGATTCATTGTTCATCGCTTCTGTGGCCGGCGGTCAGGAAAACTATTTTGATATGGGGTTGAATGACGGCCAGCGTTATGATTATTCCCTCTACACCAAAGTTGTCGCCACCGACAGCCTCAGCGAGGTGGTGAGCGTTTCCTGGACGGCCGGCGGCGCTCCGCAACCCTCCGCTCCCTCGAACTTCTTCGTCACGGTATCTGCGGCGGACTCCAACGACCTGGTGTTGCACTGGAGCAACCCCTCGAGCAACATCGACGGCACGCCCATGGATGATTTTGCGGCGATCAACCTCTACGAAGACGGGGCCATGGTCGCCAGCTTTGCCCGCAGCGCTTCCGACACCGGGGCAGTCGACTCGGTGGTCTACACCCCGCCGGCCGGCACGCACCAGTACTACGTCACCGCCCTGGACAACGAAAGCCCGGCCAACGAGAGCGACCCTTCCAACAGCGCCTACTCGCCGATCAGCCTGCCCTTCTTTGATGATTTCCCCACGGCGGGCGATCCCAACCCGGGCTTCTGGATCAATCAGAACGGCGCCGTTACTACCCTGGGCGTCAACCCGCCTTCGACCCCAAACGTACTCAACCTGAACGGCGACCCCTCCGGGGGCGACATTGTGGAGATGCTTCCGGTCGACCTTTCCGGCGCAGCGGGCAGCGGGATCATCCTCTCTTTCTGGTATCAGCCCCAGGGCAACGGCAACGCCCCGGAGTCCGGCGACAGCCTGGCGGTGGATTTTTTAAACGACCAGGGCCAATGGAGAACCGTGCGCAACTGGCCGGGCACGAGTGTGGTTCCTTTCGTCAACGAAGTGATCAGCATCGACGCCGAGAACCCCGGGGCCGGGGCCACTTTCTTCCACCCGGCCTTCAGCCTGCGTTTCCGCAGCCAGGGCACTGCCGGGGCTTTCGACGACTGGCTGATCGATGATGTTTTCTTAGGCGAGCCTTCCGCCGATCCGGTGATGGCGGTCAGCCCGCAGTCGCTGGCCGACACGGTGCTGGTGGGCGGCGTCAGCACGGCTCAGTTCACCATCAGCAACACAAATCCCACCCCCAGCAGCCTGAGCTACAGCATTGCGGAAGACCCGCAAGCGGCCTGGCTGACCCTGAGCAGCACCTCCGGGGTGGTGGCTTCCGGCCAGAGCGAGGCCGTCGATGTGATCATGGATGCTGCCGGTTTAGCCGCGGGCAGCTACAGCGTCAGCCTGGTGGTTTCGGGCAACGACCCGGCCAATCCTTCCGATACGGTCTCGGTGAGCCTGCAAGTCAACGACGCCCCGGTGGTGGGCAGCACTCCCGACTCGCTGCACTTTAACCTGGAGAGCGGCGCCGCCGACACCACGATGCTTTCCCTGACCAACAGCGGCCTGGGTCCCTTAACCTTCACCTTGCGGGATGAAGACGTGCCGGCCAACGCCGTGGTGCAGCAGAAACTGCCCTACAACGTTCCTTTCGGTTTCGATCCCGGGAAAGGCGAGCTTGACGATCGCCAGGGCCGCTCCCCGATTGAGGGCACCGGCGGGCCGGATAACTTCGGCCACCGCTGGATCGATTCCGACGAACCCAACGGGCCGGTCTTCAACTGGATTGACATCTCCGGCAGCGGCACCCCGGTGAGTTTGGGCGATGACGATTTCATCGAAGTGGCCCTGCCTTTCACCTTCAATTTTTACGGGGTAGATCAGAGCCTGGTCAAGATCGGCTCCAACGGCTATTTGACCTTCGGTACTGATGGCACCGACTTCTCCAACGACCCGATCCTGGATCCCAACGATCCCAACGACTACATTGCCCCCTTCTGGGATGATCTGAATCCCACGCTGGGCGGTACTATTCACTACCAGGGCGATGCGGATCAGTTCATCGTTCAGTATACCGACATCCAGCACTTTGGCGGCAGCGCGCCTTACACCTTCCAGGTGATCCTGAAAGCCAGCGGCCAGATTTACTACCAGTATCTCTCCATGCAGGGCGATTTGACCTCGGCCACGATTGGGATTGAAGACGCGACCGCCTCGGACGGCCTGGAAGTGGTCTTCAACGCCCCTTATGTGCACGATAACTTAGCGGTGCTGATTTCCGCCGAGAGCGGCTGGCTGTCGGAAGACCCGCTCAGCGGGGTGGTTCCCCCGGGCGGCAGCGTGGATATTTCCGTGACGGCCGATGCGACCGGCCTGGGCGACGGGAACTACCTGGCCCGGATCATTGTCAGCAGCAACGACCCGGTCACGCCGGAGTATGAGATCCCGGTGAGCCTGCGGGTGGGGCCGATCACCGGGATCGAGGATGGGGAGCTGATCCGCACCTATGCGGTGAGCCCCAACTATCCCAACCCCTTCAACCCGAGCACCACGATCAACTACCAGTTGCCGCAGGTGAGTGAAGTGAAGCTGGTGATCTACAATGTTTTGGGTCAGAAAGTGCGCACGCTGGTGAATGGTCAGCAGCCGGGCGGCCGCTACACGGCGGTGTGGGACGGCCGTAATGAGGCCGGCGTCCAGGTATCCAGCGGGATTTACCTGTATCGCTTTGAGGCGGGGGATTATAAGCAAATCCGCAAGATGATCCTGATGAAGTAAGGTCTGCCGCGAAGGCGCGGAGAACGCAAAGATTTGTTTTTATGTAGAGACGCCCTGGGGGGCGTCTCTTTTTTTAGGCGTTTTTATCCGCGACGGGAGATGGAGGATTGCACCTGGGGCCACAGAAGAACAAAGCGGCAATAGGCTGAACTGCAAAATGAATTTGGCGCTCCCGGCTGTGAAGGTTCTTTCCTCATTCCAGGGCTCCCGCCCGGGAATGCCAACCCGGAGGCTCCGCCTCCTTTCAGCCAACCTCCCCCTTCAAATTTTAAAATCCCGTTTGTAATATTTGTCATACCAGCTTTGGCGACAGGATGATTAAACTGTTTTCAGCACCACCACAGGGATCGTTAGCCCGAACCGCCCGGAAGGCCCCAAACCACAGAGGCCCAAACGATGCGAATCGCAATCACCCAATCACCCAATCACCAAATCACCCAATAATTTCCCGTGACCCGCCGGTGCGAAATAGGTACATTAAAAACAGAAAAGTCCGTGTCATTTTCCCGACGGGATGGCGTTGCCACGAGCGGAGCGAGAAATCTGTTGGTAATAGAAGTGCATCGGCTTCAGGATCAGAACTCAAAATTCAAAACTCAAAATTCGAAACTCAAAACTCAAAATTCAAAATTTGGAATAACACCATGAA
>JAJRYW010000252.1 GCA_024275555.1 Calditrichota bacterium
AGGTATTTCAAATCGTAAATCGCTATTTGTAAATCGTAAATCAACGGCTTCGGAGAAGCCTCTTTTCCCGGGCGAAGTCCCGGAAAAAGCTTAGTTCCTTCCCCCCAAATCCGTGTTGATCAGTGTAAATCCGTGGCTTTAAAAAAAGTGCACGGTAGAGGGGCATAGCAAAGAGAAAATGGTTGGAAATGTTCCTTCCGGCAGTTTACTTTTCCAAAAATGTAAATCAACTGCGGTGAGGCAAGGATGGGCGAAATACGCTTCGGAACCTGTAGCTGGAAATATCCCGGTTGGGCCGGCTTGGTGTATTCCCAACCGAAAGGCATCAACTACCTAACCGAATACGCCCAACATTACTCGACGGTGGAAATCGATCAATGGTTCTGGTCTCTTTTTGGGGTGGATAAGGTCAGTCTTCCCCGCCCGGAGGTGGTTCAGGACTATGTAAATTCCACACCGCCGGAGTTCCGGTTTACCATTAAGGCGCCTAATAGCATTACCCTGACCCATTTCTATCGCAAAAAGAAGAGCGATCCGCCGGTTAAAAATCCCTATTTCCTCTCCCCAACCCTCTTTGCCCAGGTTCTGGATACATTGACGCCCATGAAAGCGCAGATTGCCGCCCTGATGTTCCAGTTTGAATATCTCAACAAACAGAAAATGCGCGATCAATATGAATTTCATCAAGCGCTGAAAACTTTTTTTGCACAGGTTGATCGCTCGGTTCCTTATGCCATTGAGACGCGGAATCCCTGGTATTTAAACCGGCGTTATTTTGAATTTTTGCTTGAAGAAGGGTTAAGCTGTGTCTTTTTAGAGGGCTACTACATGCCCCCGATTGTGGAGGTCTACAATAAACATCGCCAGCTTATCCGGGGAACAACGGTGATCCGTTTGCACGGCGGGGATCGCAAGGAGATCGAAGAAAAGAGCGGCGAGCAGTGGAACCGCATTTGGGAAGATCGCCAGGCGGAACTGCGCGCCGTAGTCGATATGATCAAAGACCTGCAATCCAGCGGGGTTGATGTTTATGTGAATGTCAATAATCACTACGAAGGTTCGGCGCCGCTGACCATCCGGCGCTTAGAGGCGTTGCTTCAGGAATAGCGATATGGTCTAGCCGATCCAGATCGGATTGGTGAGACAGAGCGAGTCTTTTTGGGTGGTGTAAACTTCGGCGCGAAGGTAACCGGGGGCGTCCATATCCATCCGGATTGATGTTTCAAACTCATACCCCGCCGGAGCGATAAGCAATTTGATCTCCTGCTCCCTGGCCGTTTCCGTGTTTCCACAAAAGAGGCTTACCCGGCAAATTTCCCCGAACTCGGGAGTGCTGACCGCTTTAACGGAGATGGAGTATGACTCGGCTTTCTCTAACTCCTGGCCGATCTGAACCTTCCAGTCCCCGTGTTCGGCCTGAATGCGCAGCGCCGGTCCGGTGGAGATGCTGACCGCCCCGCTGCGCAGCGCCCTCAGCAGCGTTTCGCTGGAAAGATCGTCCTCGAGGAAAACGCCGGTGCGGGAGAATCCCAGTAGTTGGTTTCGAGCGGCGGACATTTTCCAAAAGGGAAGCACAATTTGCCGGGAAATGTTGAAATTGCCGTGGGCGTCGGCGCCGGCGCAGATGCGGATGCGTCTCCCGCTTAACAGCGCTGCAATCCATTTACTCCGGCCGCGCCGGAAGGTTTTATCTACCGAGCCGTTCAGTATTTGCCAGAAGTCGAGTTGGGGTAAGCGAAGGTCTTCGTCGTCCCAGTCGCCGCGATTCAAAAGCATCCGCTGGCTCCGGGGCGGCGTTTCAAAAGGATGCGCCGCGGCGATCAGCGTATGGGGGGCGGCCTGCCTGGCTTGTTGGTGCACTTCCGACAATGTCAGCGTGGGGCGATTGAAAAGAGGCTGCTCGCCGCTGTCTCCGTAGCCCGGGATAAAATCCGGGCAGCCGATCACCAGGCAATGCACATTCTGCCCCCGGCGGTTCCCGCAAGAGACCTCCTCGCCCGGCAAGATCAGGACGTTGCCCGGTTCCCGGTTGAGGCGCCGGCACTCCTGCAAAAATTGCTTCCACTTCCGTAATTGCGGGTCGCGCTTTTTATAGCTGCCGGGAAGATCATCCAGGTCGTAGGAGTGATCGGTGACCGCCGCAAATTGCAGCCCCAGCGCCCCGGCGCAGGTGCGGATCGCGCTTAGCGGAGCGCCGAACTCGATCTGATCCTCGGTGTAGGAACTGTGCAAATGCAAATCGCCCCAGAACAGGCCGGGGAGACCCGGCAACTCATGCTCGGATACGTATATCCGGAAGGGAAGTTTTTGGCCCTGCCGGTAATTATCTTGCTTCAGAGTATATTGGCGGCCGTTGCACTGGTAATCCAGTTCGGCGACGAGCTCATATCGCCCGGGTTGCGGAAAGAGATGTTCCGGCAACTCCAGGCAGTCGCTCCGGAACCGCTGATCCGCCTGCCGGTCGATTTCCGATTCCCAGCGCCCGGTTTGGGACGACGCCGGATGGCTTACTTCAACCCGCACCCGCTGTAAAGTTGCCGGGTAGCGATGGGCGTCTTTGACCAGCAGAAACAGCGGAATGGGCTTTCCCTGCTTTACCCGGTGAGGAAGATCAAAGATGATCTCCGGCTGGCGCATAAACAGGCGGCTGGGAATCCCCGGCCAGCGATAATGAATCTCCGCATAGGCGACCGGTAGTGTAGCTAAGACGAGCGAAAGTAAATGGGGAATTGCCGAAAGGCTGGGGATATCAATCATCAGTCGCGTACCTGTGCGGGGAAGGTTAAGGTTACCCGGGTTCCGGTGTGTTGGGAACTGGAGACTTCGATAGCGCCGTCCATCTGCTCCACCAACTGCTTGGAGATGGCCATTCCCAGGCCGCTTCCGGTGGCGCGGGTGCTGAAAAAAGGTTCAAAGATGCGTTGCCGGGTTTCGTCATCCATGCCGCAGCCGTTATCCTCGATGACAATTTGCACCGAGGCCGGCCGGGCCGGGCGATAGCGGGTCCGAATGCGAATACGCCCCTCCGCGTCAATGGCCATGCGGGCGTTTTCGATGATGTTCAGCAGCACCTGGGTCAGGGCGTCCTGATCTGCCCGGATGAGCGGAAGCGAAGCGTCCAAATCCAGTTCGATGGCGGCGTTTTGAAAACGGTCGGCGATTTTTTTAAGCGTCTCATTCACGTCCAATTTTTTAAGCGATAATTCCCGCTGGCGGGCAAACTGGAGAAAGTCGTTGACCAGCCGGTTGAGGCGGTCAATTTCCTCCGGAATAAATTCGAACATCTCATTTTGTTCACCGGCGTATTTTTTCCGGAGCACATCCGCCGAGCCTTTGATGATGCTGAGCGGGTTGCGGATTTCGTGGGCGACCATGGCGGCCATCTGGCCCAGTTGCGCCAGGCGGGTTTGCTGGTGCAGGCGGCGCTCAAACTCAAAAATGCGCCGCACCGCCAGGATGATCAAAAGTGCGAATCCCAGAATAACTACGGTCCCACCTAATCCCACCCAGAGGAGCGAGGCGCGAAACCGCTCGATTTGGGTGAAAAACTCCGCCGGGACGTCGAAAACCAGCACGGCGATGGTTTCCTCGTAAAGGTTCCGCACCGGCACATAGGCGGTTAAAAAATACAGCCCCCCGAAGGTGCGCAATTCCACCTGGGTGGTTTGCTCGATCAGGGTGCGGGCAAAGAGTGAATCATTGATCTGGAAGCGGCTGGCCGGAAGCGCCCGGCTGGAACGGAAATCGTAGTCAATGACCTGTTTCCCGTCTACGTCTACCAGGAAAATGTTGGCCAGTTTGCCGCGTTCTTTAAAATCAAACAAGAGCCGCTGCAGTTGCACCATTTTGATGTCGTCGTCAAGGAGAGCGGTAAAGTAGTCGATCTGCACTTCGTTGCTGAGTTGCAGTCCGTACAGATCCCCGTTGGTTTGCACCTGCTCTTTTAGCTGGGCTGTCAGCCGATCCTCCAGGTTGCGCAGGAAAAAAAATCCCCAGAAATTGAGGATCAGCAGCACCAGCACCCCCACGATGAGCAGGGTGTAGACGGTTTTTTTCTGGGAGAGCAGATCAGCTATCTTCATCCGGGGGGTCCTGCTCGAAAAGCGATTTCCAGTAATCCAACTGCTCCTGGGAGAGGTCGGTGTCGTATTTATCGGAGATATGGGACGGCAAAGCGCCGGAACTGCCGGGACGCTCGCTGGAGAGTATCCGGGGCAGGAAATCCTGGCTGGTTAGTGATTGGCAACCGTGATCTTTGGCAGTATAGCGGATTTCGTTATCCGAGGAGACGATGACCAGATCGCCGGGGTGGGCATGACGGCGAATTTTCTGCTGGATGACCTGGTCGGCTTCCTGACCTGGCCGGGTGAAGATGATCTCCAGGCCAAAAGAACTTTTCCGGGAGGACGGCAGCAGACGCTCGGAGCGATTATCGAACACTACCATTACCTGGCAGCGCTGCCGGGAGGAAAAAGTTGATAAAAGACGAATCAAATGCTCGCGTTTGCCGTGTAAGTCTAAATGCTCCGGCATG
>JAJRYW010000253.1 GCA_024275555.1 Calditrichota bacterium
AGGCCGCGCCGGAGTTTTCTTCACTTTCCAAAAAAATGGCCCCGCCATGGTCGAACACAATCCGCTGCACCAGCGCCAACCCAATTCCGGCGCCCTTTGCTTTGGTGGTAAAATACAGGTCGAAAATTTTAGAACGAATTTCTGCCGGAACACCCGGCCCATTATCACTCAGACGGATTTCCAGTTCCTCTTCGGAGACCGGCTGGATAGTCAGGCGAATTTGCCCGCCATCCGTAAGGGCATCCAGGGCATTTTGAATTAGATTCATAAAGACTTGCTGCATTTTTCGCTGGTCCCAGGTCACTTCTCCATCCCATTCCTGCCGGTGTATAAATTCCACACCTTTTTGCAACATAAGAGATTGGTATTGTTGCTGAAGCCGTTTGACCAGGTCGGACAGGAGAAAGCGGGCCGGTTGCAGCGGTTCCGGCCGGGCAAACTTCAGGAAATCGGTAATAGTCTCGTTGATCCGTTTGACCTCCTGATATACCAGCCGCATCAGTTGATGATACTCTTCCGCATCCTGCTCCGGCTCAAAATCCCGGTCCAGTTGCTGAACGGTGGTGCCGATGGCATTGAGCGGGTTACGAATTTCATGTGCGACGCCGGAAGCCAGTTCTCCCATCGCGCTCAGCCGCTCTTTACGCTGCACCTGGGCCTCCAGACGTTTTTGTTCGGTCAGGTCGCGAAGCACCAAAATGGTATTGAGCTGCTCCTTCTCATCCCGAAACTCTCCCTTGGATACCAGGAGATGCCTGGTACGGCCGCGCAGCGTACATTCTATCTGTTCCATCTTTGCCGCAGATTGGATCAGTAACTGGCAAGCGGGCTTTTCGAAGAGGAAGGTCAATTCCTGCCTCAGCGCCTCGGAGCGATAAAGTCGAAACAACTGCTCCGCGGCATGGTTGAAAATCTTGATTCCATCGGTTTGATTGAGCACCACTACTGCATCGCTGACATTTTCGATAATATTTCCCGAGTAGGTTTCCACCACCTGATATTGCTTTTGCACCACCGTCAAATGCTGCCGGACAAGCAGCAGGCTAAACAGAATAAATCCGAAAAAGGTGAGGATGACGGATATGATGATCAGGCGGCGGTAGATGCGCGCATTGATCACCTGCAACGGTTCCAGGGAGAGCCCCAGGCGGAACACCCCCAACCAGCGCTCTCCGAAATAGAAGGGGTGCACGGCTTCGAAAACTTCGATTGAGTCAAACGAAGTAATGCGGGTAGCAAAGGCAGAATCCTGCCAGGAATTGAATAAAAATGCAGACTCGTTAAGGCCCTCTAATTTTTTCACATTCCCGGAAGCGGACAGAATTCCGGCGGTATCCTGCAGGGCTACATAAACAATACCCTGGTTTTGGGCCAGGTCGCGCATCAGGCTTCCAAAACCAATTTGCTGACGAAAGGCCAGAAGTTGTTTGGCGTCTAAATTTACCACAATCGCGCTGCGGTCCCGGGCCGCCACCGCCACGGCATATCGGAAGCCGGCTTCATAGCGGGCCGCCTTTAGGCCAACAAACAAGGTATCCCGCTCGTCGCTAAAGATAGGGGCTAATATTTTTTTGGGGGAAATCCGTTCCGGCAAGTCTTTATGAATCCGCTCATGGCTAAAATAGATTTTCTGTCCCTTCCGGTTAAAAACATTGATGCGAAACACATCGTTCTCCACGGTAATCTCTTTGAGAATCGCGTTGGAGAGTTTACCGGATTCATAGAGCCGCCGCACAAAGGAGGCATTATTCAGCAAACGCTTCTTGATCTCTTCTTCCAGGTACTGATTGCTCAACAAAGCATTTCTAGAAGCAGTTAAGGTCGTTTCCAGGATGTGATGGGACTCTTGCTTCATTAACATCAGCAATTCTTTTTTGCTCTGGTGCAGTTCGATGAACGCAGAGAGAACCATCAACAGGGCCGCGACCCCAAACGCCAGGTAGAGCAAACGCGGTTGAAGCTTAAGCTTATGTAGCCATTTGTTTTTCATATCAGCAAATCTAATTTAGCCCGGCCCTCCCGGAAAAAAAAGGATGATTACGATTTGCTTGTTCAGGAACAGCAGGAAGCGCTATTGCACACCCTGCTGTTCCCGCTTTACCGGTTCTCGGCCTGTCGGCCATACTTATCCAGTAAACTGACGATCTCGTAGGGAAGTAATTTATACCGGGTTGCCAGGTCGCGGAGGTTTGCTTCCGGCCCGGCTTCCACCCCCTGGTCTTTCAATATCTCCAAAGCAGTGTCTACAGACAAATTCAATTTTTGACTCACATCGCGGATGGTCATTCGCCCGTAACCGCTCCCGCCGGTGCGGTTCATTGCCGGGAGGACAGCCGGGAGAGATTGTATTTTTTTGTATAGCTCGGCCGGCGTTAATCCGTTCTTTTCCGCTAATTCTTTGATAACCACCTCATCATGATCTATGTGAATCCCGGCCATTTCCAGGCGCGTTTTAAGAACGTCCAGGGGGGTGCTGATGGCTTTGGAAAATTCTTCGAGCCGCATCAATTCCGCATGGGGTACCGGCGGCTGTTCCTGCTCGGTTGCCCAGGAATCGGAGATCGCATCACTCAGGTCTATAATGGAGCTGAAGGGGGGAAGCTCCGCCAGGGTAAACGCCAGAATCGCCAAAGCAAGCACCCCGCTGAAAGCAAATTCCCGTCGAATATAAACACCGCCGTGAACTTTCGACCTCATATAAGAGAGAAAGGGGCGCCAATTAAAATAAAGGTGAAAACTCCCCATCACGATAAAAAAAATCGAGAAAATGGTGTGTACAGACCCCCAGGCTTCTTTAGTAAGCCAAAGTATCTGCCAGTTGGTCCAATATGCCACCCTCCCCGGTGGGGTAATGAAAAGGATCAAGCCGGAAAAACCCATGATGATAAACGAGAATACCACAAAAACACTGGTAAAGGCCCGCCAGTTAAATTTCTTAGTGTGCCGGGATTTCATGATACCGTCCTCCTTTTCTAACCGTTAAAAGCTCAGATCCAGGCCAATCGAAAAAGTCTGATTTTTATAGTCGTACCAATAGCTATTGGAAGTATTTCGAGTCCATTGGTACTGGAGATAAGCTTCCACTCCAACTCCGGATTTTCCCGGGAAAAGAATCGGTTTTTGCAGGTAGAGCCAGGCGTTCCGGTAATGGTCTTCCCGGAGGATTTCTGGGTTAAAAAATTCGGCGTCCTCATAGACCCCCTGCCCGGTGTAATCTTTCAGACGGTAGAAAAACCCGCTACGCAGCTTTACCTGGCCGGGAAACATCCGGGTCAGTACAATTTGCAGTGAATACCCCTGGTAGCCCAGCGGGTCGTCGAAAATCTGTGATTCTTCGCTGTAATTAGTGGGGACTCCGGAGAGATAGCGGTTATCCCCGCTGATGGAAAATTGTTGCTGGAGTTGCACCGCCAGCCCGGTGGTGTTAGAGAGAGATTGGGCAATCCTCAGCCAATAGGAAAACTGCGAGACCGAAGGCGCGTCTAATATCATTAATTCCGGTTGCCCGGGGAACCCCGTACCGCGCCCGCTTCCCCAGCCGCTGGGGCTCATCGAAGAAAGCACGGTGGAATCCGAAGCAATCTCTATCGCCTCCCCGTATTGATATTTTTTATATTGATAACTTACTCCGCTGATCAGTGTTGTGCGGGTAGCAAAGCTGCGGTTAACGCGAAAACTCGAAGCAAATAGCCAATTATTTAAATCTTGCACCTGGGAATAATCATTGGTAGTGATAGAAGCGTTTAAATAAGCCCGGTATTGGTCTATGTTAAACTGATGCTGAAAATAAGCCGTTGCGGAAAAGTAATCGTAAATATTATAGAGATCGCGATTAATCTGCTGACCGGCATAAATCCCCCACTGCGTGGTATTGCGGCGGGCCGTTAAGGCTATCTGGTGCCAGAAAAAATTGCGGTCGCCAATCTCTGAAAATTGATTAAAGCTGCTATGATAAGAAATCGAAAATGCTTCGGACGTATAATAAACATCCAAATTGGCAGTAGACACCCAGCTTGACTGGGCATCCCGAATATGCAGCGGGTTATCATTATAAGCTTGATTGACGCCCACCCCGAAACTCCATTGAGCAAAGCCGGTAGAAATAAACATCAAAAGCATCAGACTAATCAGTATTGAGAGCCGGTTCAGGTTGTGTGATTTCATGTTATGCTACCTCCGTCTTATTCAAAACGGAATTGCCCCGTTGCCGGGGCAATTCCCTAATCATGCAGACCTTATTTCTGTCCGCCTTTGCGATTGGCATTTCCTTTCGGGCCCGTGCCATCGCAATTTCCGGTTGCATTGCCAGACTGAGGCCCCATACCGGCGTTACTGTTGCGGCCAAAGGCGCGCCGGGCGCCGCTGCCATCCATAGGCCGCACATAGTCGGGGTCCTGCCCATTGGGGATGCCGTCGCCATCAGAATCAAGAGCGTTGTCGTTAATCCCATCGCCATCAAGGTCGATGAACCCGCGGGCGCCATTTCCCGCCCGGACTTTCGCTCCGGTGTAATCGGGGTCCAAACCGTTGGGGATGCCGTCGCCGTCCGCATCCGGGGCGTTGTCGTTGTAGCCGTCGCCGTTTTCATCGACAAAACGGTAACCATGCTGTGCTTGCTGCCCCTGGTTCAGAGCCTGATTTTGATTCAGCAACTGCTTTTGCGCCTTGGTACGGGTTTGCGCCCGGGTACGGGTTTGGGTGGAATCCTGAGCAAACGTTGCCGAAGCAAATGAAACGGCAAAAAGAACTGCCAGCGTCAAGAAAAAGAAATTGAAGCGTTTCATGGTAAATCCTCCTGTTAATTAAGGTTTAAGCTTCTTTCAATTTCACTGCCAGTAAAGACAAGCCGCGTGCCATATTTTTTTTCAAGCAGCCAACCAATTGTAAAAAAAGAACTTATTAAATTTATTCCACAAGCAGAGGTTTGGCTCTTTTCGACCAGCCGGTCGAATTGCAAGACCGGACGGGCGAATAAATCCTGAATTAGCGTGGGTTAATCGCCATTGGAAGGAGGGAAATACGGGGGGATATTCATTATGCGAGCCTGCGACGCGATAGCAACGGCTATTGGAGCAGGACCATTATTCCGATCTTTTTCGACCTCGTTCAAAGCTCCGGGTTGGAACGAGGGCCTAAGCCTGAATATAGTTTTGCTCCAGGACCGGAGATGAAAGCAGAGCTTGCTGTGAAAAGGACGTTCCAGGCGGAGCTTGGAACGAGGCTCTACTGCATCCACTGTGTCGATGCAGCATCAACGCAGTGGATGTATTTCAAAACAGCAGAATCAGAAGCAACAGAAACCAACAGGGAGAATCGTCATACAGCACTAAGGCATTATCAAGCCTGCTGCGGATCGACGCCAAAGCGTTCCATCATGGAGTAGAGGCGGCGGCGGGTGATGCCCAGCAATTCCGCGGCGCGGGTGCGGTTGCCCCCGGCTTTTTGCAGCGCCTGGATAATCAGATCGCGTTCCAGCTCGTCTATCTTGATCCCCTCGTCCGGCAAGCGGAAGTTTTTGCTGACTACCGGCGCGGCGGCTTGGCGAACCGTGGCGGGCAAATCCTGCGGCGTCACAATATCCCGGCAGATGATGGCCGCCCGCTCGATGGCGTTTTGCAGTTCGCGCACATTGCCGGGCCAATCGTAATCCATCAGGCAGGCCAGGGCGTGGGTGTCAATCCCCTTGGCGGAGGTCTGGTTGATAAAGTGATGCACCAGCGCCGGCACATCCTCTTTGCGCTCACGCAGGGGCGGCAGCACAATCGGGAAAACATTGAGACGATAGTAGAGGTCGTTGCGGAACCGCCCTTCCTCGACCATCTGCTCTAAGTTTTGATGGGTGGCCGCGATAATGCGCACATCGACCACAATTTTCTGATTTCCGCCCAGGCGATAGATTTCCTTGCTTTGCAACACCCGCAACAGCTTGGCCTGGGTCGAGAGGCTCATATCGCCGATTTCATCCAGGAAGATGCTTCCGCCGGAGGCCTGTTCAAACTTACCGATCCGCCGCTGGACGGCGCCGGTAAAAGCGCCTTTTTCATATCCGAACAATTCGCTTTCCAGCAAATTTTCCGGCAAGGCGGCGCAGTTAACCGTGACAAAGGGCTTTCCGGCCCGCTCGCTGGCGTCGTGGATGGCGTGGGCGACCAGCTCTTTGCCGGTGCCGCTCTCCCCGCGAATCAGCACCGTGGCGTCGTTTTCGCTGCCTTTGCGGATCAGCCGGTAAATCTCCTGCATCTTCTTGCTGCGCCCCACAATCTCCGGAAAAAAGACCGGCGTCTCGCTTACCTGTTTCAGCCGCTTGTTCTCCGCCACAATCCGTTTTTGCTGAAAAATCCGCTCAATTCGCAAAGCCAACTCATCCATTTCAAAGGGTTTGATCAGGTAGTCATAAGCGCCTTTTTTGAGGGCTTCCACGGCGGTTTTCTGGCTGGCGTAGGCGGTCATGATGATCACTTCGATCCCGGGATAGGACTTCTTGATCTGCTCCAGCAACTCGATCCCGCTGATGCCGTCCATACGCAGATCGCTTAATACGATTTCCGGGGTGTGCTCTTTCAGATATTCCAGGGCCGCTTCTCCGGAAGTGCGGTAATCCGCTTCTAAATCTTCCAGTTCCAGCGAGGCCCGGATCACTTTGCAGAACTTTTCCTCGTTGTCGACAATCAGGATTTGGGGCATAGTAATTTCTCCGGCAACAAAAAGTTGTCTCAGGTTTTCAGGTCAAAAGAAGCTAATAATGTACGAGGAAAATCAATTTTCACAAAGCACTGAATTGAAGATTTTGGGGATTGCCGAAATCACCCTCCTCTCCTGAAATTCTCTATATTTATTGATATTCAGGTGTTTTCCGGCCGGTGTTCATTGTTATTTGTCACAAAACGCGCTGGCTGCCAAGGTTCACAATAATCCGCACCGGCAACATAATGATTGTCTTTCGGGCGTTGGTATTACTTCTTTTTATAGACACGTGAAGAAATTCGAGAAAACCGCCTCTCCTCAGGTAACCGCATTCCGGTCTGTCGGAATTATGAAGCATGGCGCAAGCTAATGAATTTTGACTAATTTATCGGGCGACAGTAAAGAGGAAACCGTTGAAACGGTTACAGAGAATATCATAATCCGTAGTCATTGTCACCGGGCTAAAGCCACGGTGTTAATGACAGAATAGCACGGTTAGTTAATCAAACTCAATCAACGACTTTATTGGCCCGGTTAATTTTTCAAAGTTTATAAGCTTGCCCCAAAGGGGCTCCTTCGGAGCGGCTACCAGATCAGACTATATTCACGGATTAATTCATGTCTCTATAGTTCTGTGGTGTTAGTCAGCATTTTTCCGCTTAGGGGTGATGAGTTGAATGGGTTTTACGGGCGGATGGTGCACTTTGCGGAGCTGTCCAGAGGGGATCGGCAACCGGGTAAGCGGGGCGGTTGCTGCCAGTACGGAGAAGTTGCAAAGAAGCCCAGCGCGATTTCTGAAAATCAATAACCTGAAGGGTATCCAGGACTGTCTCGTTTATCGCAATAGGGCAACGCTCCCGATACATCGTCAAGGAGCTATCCAAAACGGCATCCAGAAAGGTCATTTTTCCAGCTTTTTGGGGGGATATACCTTTAAGAAGATACCGGCGCATTTCCTGGTAAACCCATTTGTCTTTCCAGAGGTTCAGCTCATAGGTTATCTCCGGCTTATCCTGGAGATGGGCCTCCTGAGCTTCTTTGATTAAAAAATAATCCCTGATGGTAAGCGCCGTCAACTTGTGTAACTCTGTTCTCAATGAATGTTTATTTTTAACCTCAGCCGGTAGTTTCTCCGGATAAAAATAATCGAGAAATTCTTCGAGTGGAATTTCCTTCTCAAGGGAAACCACAATGGGTTCTTTTAACAGCGTACGCAGTTCATTTAGCGCTGGTAAAGACCCATCAGCCGCCCACACGGCTTTTTTAAAATCGGGCGATAACCGGTTTCTCTCTTTTCTCCATTCTTGCAGAGCTTCATACAGTCTATCGAATATCTGTTTTTTGGTTACGATATCCTTTTCTTCCAGCAATTGTGAAGTATACTGTGCAACCGCCTCATGTAATTTTTGCTGAAATAATATTTTTTTGATAGAAGGGGCTTTCGCGTAATATTCATTTTCGGTAACCGCCGCACGCCGAATATCCAATACCTGAAAAATATAGTATTTCCCGTTCATCGCAACCGGATCGGATATATCTCCATAGGGAAGGTCTTCGATGGCGTTTAGAACTTCCGGGGAGATATCCATCCAGGTAAGGTAACCGGTTTCCAGGAGAGACGGGTCCGGCGGCATTTCCGGGTGAGAGCGGATCAGATCGGAAACCACATCGGCATAACCGCGTTGTTTCATCTCACTGGCAATCTCCACAGCCCTGCCATAGGAGGATTCCGCCCAGAAGCGAAATTTAAAGCTCACCTTAGATTTATTGATGGCCTCCTTTATCTCATCCATACTTACAGAAAT
>JAJRYW010000254.1 GCA_024275555.1 Calditrichota bacterium
CCGGACTATATTGCCAATTGGTGGAATGTGGTGAATTGGGAGGCGGTAGCTGCTCGATTGAAATAATCCTTCTGTATACTGACAGTTGATAAAAGCCCGGATGAGCAATCACCCGGGCTTTTGTTTTTGTGCGCCCGGCAGGGCGCACAAATGCTCGTTCCAGGCAGGAGGCTGGAACGAGCAGAACGAGGAAATGATCCTGGAACGTAAGTGTTAGCGAAACCGGAGTTTCGCGGACTATTCCGTTCCTCAAAAGGATTTAGCCTGATTAATTCATAAATTACTCACCCCGGCTGGCCGGGGCTAAAACGCAAAGAAACAACATATTAGAAAAAAATCTAAAAAAATTTAGTTCTTGAATCTCTGTTCCAATATATTTTTGAACTTCGCTTTTTTCAATACTTTGCGGCTTTTTCCAACGGAACCGCTTCGCGGGCGTCTTGGCGTGATGAATTATTCAGGTTAGGAACGTGGAGAACGAGGGGAAAATATAGTATTGGGCATGATGTATTAAGGCCTGATAAGAATTAAAAAACTTTGCGTATTATCCGCCTTTGCGGCTAAAAACATGTCCAAGTTCTTCAACATATCGAGCAATACTTGACAAGGGGACCATCATATTTTCAGGATACGCAAGGGTCACTCTTCCTCGTAGACCACATCCTGCCAGTTTTTCAACTGCACCATAGCATTTTGCATTTCTCCCAGCAGAGTGTGGTATTCCTCTGTTCCCGGGGCTACTTCCTGTATTTTCCTCCGCAGCAACTCCAGTTGGGCCTGGTAGCGGGCAATCTTCATCTGCTTAATGCAGCCTTGCAGGTACAGCGCCGGTTTTTGGAAAATCGGGTTGATGTGGTTGGTTTCTTTGACCAGCAGGGCTTTTAACTCTTCACTCTCGATGTGCTCCAGAACCCGGTGGAAAAGGTGCTCTCCCGGTTCATCTTTCTGGGATTGCAGAAATGTGAACAGCTCCCGGAACTCCCGGTTCAGAAAATCGGAGGCCTCCAGGTGAGCAAAGACGTGATCATAAATATCGTTGAAATACTCCACCAGGAGCAGCACAATCCCTTTTTCAGCGCCCCAGGCGCCGGTAAAGGTGAGGGGCATATCCGTATCGGGAGTGTTTCTGTTGACGCCCGCGGAAGACGAGGACTGATCCGGGGGATGGTAGGCCGGTTGACGCGGTTTCCGTTTTTTCAGCTCGTTCAGCAGCAGGGTTGCCGGGAGTTTAAGCTGCTCGGCGACTTTCTCGGTATAAAAGCTAAGCTGCAAACTGTCTTTCATGGGCAGCAGCACTTCGATGATCTCGTTTACCGCCTGGGCGCGTTCCAGGGCCTTGCTCATGTCAAAGCGGTTTTTGAGTAAATCCAGCCGGAAGGTGAGATAATCATCCGCCTCGCCCAGGGCGGTGCGGAAGGCCTCCGCTCCTTTGGATTGCACAAAGCTGTCCGGGTCTTCGCCCGGCGGGAGCAGGAGCACATACACCTCCAGGCTGTTCTGGAACAGCACTGCCCCGCCCTTTGCCGCGGCGTTAATGCCCGCCGTGTCGGAATCATAACACAAATAGACTTTGTTGGTATAGCGGCGGATAAGCCGGGCGTGCTCTTCCGTTAAAGCGGTTCCGCTGGTCGCTGTAACATTGCGAATCCCATGCTGGGCCAGTTGGATGACATCCATATAACCTTCCACAAAAAGAACCGCACTCTGCTCGCGGATGGAATCTTTGGCCTGGTACAAACCGTAGAGCACCCCGCTTTTCCGGTAGACCGGCGATTCCGGCGAATTGAGGTACTTGGGAACATTGGCCTCGCCGGATAAATCCCGCCCGCCAAATCCGACTACTTTACCGGAGGGGTTATGGATGGGAAACATCAGGCGGTTCCGAAAACGATCATAATTGCGTTTGGAGGCTTTTTCGCTCTCCAGGATCAACCCCAGCTTTTTATAGGGCTCGACAGAATATTTAAAATGCTGGATGTATTTCAGCAGCCCGTCCCAGGCCGGGGTGGCATAACCGATCTGGAATTGCTCGATAGTCGCGGGCTTGATTCCCCGTTTTTCCACATATTCCTTTACCGGCGGCGGGGCCGATTTTAACTGCTGATAGTAATAATTCAATGCGGTTTGATTGGCCTTGAGGAGCTTCTCGGTTTGGCCTTCCTGCTTTTTGTATTCGGCGGAAACCGGGATTTTCACGCCGGTTTCTTCCGCCAGGCGACGCACCGCCTCCACAAAGGTAATATTTTCGTGCCGCATCAAAAAAGTAAAGACATTCCCCCCTACCCCGCATCCGAAGCAGTGAAAAATCTGCCGTTCCGGATTGACGTTAAAACTGGGGGTCTTCTCCTGGTGAAAGGGGCACAGGCCCAGGTAGTTCCGCCCGCGTTTCTTGAGGGTTACAAAACGGCTGACTACATCAACAATGTTAACGCTGTCGCGAATTTGATCAATTATATATTCCGGAATCGGAGCCATGAACAGCGGTTCTCTTTGCAATTATTCCATCGGTTTACGGCGGCCGGGCTTAAATCAAAAAGTGGAACTTCCGTCGCTTTAGTTAAAGTAAGATATAGCATTTATGGCCGATTGGGCCCCGGAGCTTATACTTGCAATCCCGGGGGAATCGGCGTATATTTGGCACTGTTTAATTTTCAGGGGCAATGTACACGCCCGCTCAACGTTTCGCAATAACCAAAAAGGGAATCGGATGTCACAAAAACCTCAAATGCCCACTCAAATTAATATTGAATTGCCGCCGGAACAGGCGGAAGGCGTTTACGCCAATCTGGCTATTATCAGCCATTCTCCGGCGGAATTCGTGCTGGATTTTGCCCGGATGCTGCCCGGCTTGCCCAAAGCCAAGGTGTACTCCCGGGTGGTGATGGCCCCGCAACACGCCAAATCTCTGCTGCGGGCCCTGGAAGAGAATATTCGCAAATATGAACAGCAGAACGGCGAAATAAAGTTGATTCCCTCGCCCCAGCAAAGCAAGATGTTCGGTTTTCAATCCGACACTCCGGACGAGAAATAGATGGTGGATTTAGCGAAGAACATCCAGCAGGTGCGGGAACGGATTGACGCGGCCGCCCGCAGACGCGGAATTACCGGGGAAGATATCACCCTGGTGGGTGTGACCAAGACCGTGCCCGCGACAATTATCAATCAAGCCATCCAGGCCGGTTTAGGCCATATCGGGGAAAACCGGATCCAGGAAGCCCGTGAAAAACTGGCCGAGGTGCAAAGCCCGGTGGTTAAACACATGATCGGCAATCTGCAGCGGAATAAAGTGAAATATGCGGTCAAGCTGTTCGATATGATTCAATCGGTGAACAGCATTATCCTGGCCGAGGAGATTAACGCCAAATGCAGCAAAGACGGGGTAATCATGCCCGTGCTGATCGAGGTAAACACCAGCGGCGAGCCCTCCAAGGTGGGCTGCCAGCCCGGGGAGGCTTTAACCCTGCTGCAAGCCATTGACCGGCTTCCCTCGTTATCGGTAAAGGGCTTTATGACTATTGCCATTTTTGATCCGGACCCGGATAAAGTGCGGCCCTGTTTCCGGCAGTTGAAGGAGATTTTTGATCGGGCCCGGGAAATTCCGCTCCACCGGGCGGACCTGAGCGTGCTGTCGATGGGAATGTCGCACGATTTTGAAACAGCCATCGAGGAAGGCGCCACCATGGTGCGCATCGGAACTGCTATTTTTGGGGAACGGGACAAGCCCGAGGGCGAGTAAACCCGCTGCTGCGGACCGATTGGGGCGCCGGCCTCAAAAGCTAAAACAGCGCCGCACGAATACCCGGAAATCAATCTATTGAACAAGGAGTTTTACCTTGAAATTAACTCCCCTGGAAATTCGCAAACAAGAATTTCGCAAAACTATGCGTGGGCTGGACCCGATTGAAGTACAGACCTTTCTGGATATGGTTGCCGAAGAGTACGAGCACCTGGCCGAGGAGAACAAATCGCTCAACCGGCGCTTGATTGAGCTGGAAACCCGGCTGAAAGACTACCAGGAGAATGAAAAGAATCTCCGGGAAACCCTCTATAATGTTCAGGAAGTAAAAAAGCAATCCGAGGAAAGCAGCCGCCGCCAGGCCGATTTGATCATCAAAGAAGCCGAACTGAAAGCGCTGGAAGTGGTGGAGGCGGCCCGGAAGAAAGCGCAGCATATCCACGAAGAAGTCCTTTGGCTGAAATCCCAGAAAGAATCGTTCATCAACCGGCTCCGGCACATCCTGGTTTCGCAAATCGAATTGCTCTCGGTGATGGAGATCGATGACATCCTGCCCGAGGAGTCGCGGCGGGCCTTGCGAACGCTTAACATCCGCACCTCGAGGTCCGGCGGCGGCGATACTCCGAAAAAAAAAGTGATTCCGGATCAAGCTGAAGCGGTTCCGGCGCCGGAGAAATCAAAATCTGCTAAAGGTAGCGCAGATACGCACGAGGAAAGGATTATCCAATCGAGCGACGCGCCTCCGCCAACGACCTCCAAAGATTCCCGGGATCGCGCTTCATCGGCAGATTCCGGAGAGCAGGAGGATGACATAAACGACTTTTTTAAAAAGGGTTTACAGATTGAAGAACTGATCAAGACCATCAACAAAAAGGATGATGAAAAATGACAAACAGGATATTTCGCATCGCGCAACATTCCGTTCTGATGCTTCTGTTGCTTGGTTTTTTCTGGAACTGCACCACTTCAAAAGTGATTCTTCGTCCGGAAGTAAAACAGGATCAATCCGTTAAAATATTTACCCGCGCAAACCAGGTGCTGGAAGGAATTGTGATTCAGGTGGATGAAGAACAACTGACGCTTATCAGCACTGCGAACAGCCAAAAGGAAACCGTGCCGTTTAAGGAAATCCGGCGTATCGAGCGCTCGGATAAAGTGTTTGACTACAACGCCCGGCCGATCAGCAAGGCCGAAATCGAGAAATTCAAGGGCAGCCGCAACACCCTTGGCTATGCCGCCGGAGGAGCGGCCATCGGCGGATTGGCCGGACTGGCCATCGGCTTGCCGATCTGGCTCTCGCAGGATAATCCGCCGCCGTTGTTTGCCGCCGGAATCGGGGCGGTGCTGGGGAGCATCTATTTCGGCGTCAAAGGAATGCGCCGGGACGAAGATATCGCCATCCAGAAAGTGCGCTATTTTCGCCGCCGGGAAACCGACCTGGTTAAGGAAAAGCAAAAAGAGGAACAGCGCCTCAAGGAAATCGAATTGGAAAAACAGCGCTTGAAAGAAGAACTGGAAAAGAAAAAGAAGAAAAAAGACGGTTCCGAATCCGGATAGTTCTTCTGTTAAATAACTCATGTTACGCAATTTGCCGCAGAGACACAGAGGTCGCAGAAATTCTTAAAAAGAGAGTTAAAAAAACTTGAATTGCATTTGACAATTTAAGAACAATAAAAATATTTAGTTAGACAGAGCTTTATATTTAATCGTTTCTCGGAGTTCTCTGTGACTCAACAGCAAAAAAACCGGTAAGCGCATAACATCAATAAATAATTGCAGTAAAGCCGTGAAGGCCGCAAAGAAAAATGAGAAATCCGGGAGCAACCAAACTCGTTTTGTTGCTTGCCGGGAACAGGCATAAATAATAGTTGCGATCTTGGCATTATTGCGGCTCAAGATGTCAATAATCTGAATATAACAAAAACAGTTATCGGGCGAAGATTCTGAAAACGGAAATCGCTAATGGTGGAGAATGAAGATGAGCAAACTGTCGGAACAGGTACAAGAAACACTGGATTTTATTCGCCAACATACCCAAATGTCTCCCAAGGTGGGCATCGTCTTAGGCACCGGTCTGGGCGACCTGGTCAAAGAAATTGATCAGGAAATCGCTTTAAGCTACAAAGAGATACCGCATTTCCCGGTTTCCACCGTGGAGTCGCATGAAGGTCAATTGATCTTCGGCAAGCTGGCCGGCCATGAGGCGGCGGCCATGCAGGGACGCTTCCATTTTTACGAAGGCTACACCATGCAGCAGATCACCTTTCCCATCCGGGTGATGAAGCGGCTTGGCGTGGAAACCTTGCTGATCTCCAACGCCGCCGGGGGAATGAATCCGCTCTATCGCCGGGGCGATTTGATGATTATGGACGACCACATCAATTTGCTGGGCAGCAATCCGCTGATCGGCCCCAATGCCGATGAGTTCGGGCCGCGCTTCCCGGACATGTCCGAGCCCTACAGCCAGCGTTTGATTGCCCTGGCCGAGCAGATTGCCCTGGAAGAAAAGATCAAGGTGCAAAAAGGCGTGTATGTGGCGGTTGCCGGGCCGAACCTGGAAACCCGGGCGGAATACCGCTTCCTGCGGGCCATCGGGGCGGACGCGGTGGGGATGTCCACTGTACCGGAGGATATCGTCGCCCGGCATATGGGTATGGAAGTGTTTGGCATCTCGATTATTACCGATGAGTGTTTTCCCGACGCCCTGGCCCCGGTGGATGTGGCGGAAATTATCGCCACGGCCAACCAGGCCCAGCCGGCCTTAACCCGGATTATGAAACGATTAGTGGAGCGAATATAACCCAAGGGTGAGTCACATGGATCATTTCTCCCTGCAGCCCCTGGCAAAGATGTTGATTTTCCTGGGAGGGGGAATCCTGGTTCTGGGGCTGATCCTTCTTTTTTTTGATAAAGCGCCGATGATCGGAAAACTTCCCGGCGATATCGTGATCAGGCGAAAAAATTTTACTTTTTATTTTCCCCTGACCACCCTGATCATATTAAATTTAGTATTTTGGTTTATTGCCTGGATCATCGGGAAAATAAAAGGCCATTAAAAATGGTAATCCGCCCAAAGGCGGCAGCGAAATAACGAGGACAGAAAACGATGTTTAAGGAGTACGACGGTAAAGTTTCGATTACGAAGGTAGAAGAATCCATCCTCTCTTTCTGGGAAGCCCGGGATATTTTCAAGAAAGGGCTGGAGATCCGCAAGGATGCTCCGCTGTATATTTTTTACGAGGGTCCCCCCACCGCCAACGGCAAACCGGGGATTCACCATGTACTTAGCCGCACCATTAAAGATGTGATCTTGCGCTACAAAGCCATGAGCGGCTATGCGGTGCCGCGCAAAGCCGGCTGGGATACGCACGGCCTGCCGGTGGAAATTGCCGTGGAAAAGAAACTGGGCTTAACCCAAAAAAATGAAATCGAAAAATTCGGCATAGAGAAGTTTAACCGGGCCTGCCGGGAGCTGGTGGATGAGCACATCGAGATGAAAGACGGCTGGCGCTGGCTGACCGTGCGGATGGGCTACTGGCTGGACCTCGACGACGCTTACGTCACCTACAAAAACGAGTACATCGAATCGGTCTGGTGGGCCATCAAGCAAATTTTTGACAAGGGGCTGATCTATAAAAGCTTCAAGATTGTACCGCAGTCGCCCACCATCGAGACGCCGCTGAGTTCCCACGAGCTTTCCCAGGCCTATAAAGAGGTGCGCGACCCCAATTGCTACATCAAAGTAAAGGTTCTCTCCTCGCCGCGCAAAGAGCTGCAGGGCGCCCAACTGCTGATCTGGACCACCACCCCCTGGACGCTGATCTCCAATGTTGCCGCCGCGGTGGGGGAAGAAATTGACTACGTGCTGGTCAAGAACACCCGCGAGGTCAAATCCGGCGATCAAAAAATACCTTTGACCGACAAGCTGGTGCTGGCCAAGGCCCGCCTGGAAGCCCTGGACGGCCAGGTGGAAATATTAGCCGAGTTTAAAGGCAAAGACCTGATCGGCACAGAATACGAGCAGATTTTTGATTTCCTGCCCATCGACCGGAAAAAGCATCCCCATGCGCTGACCCTGCTGCCCGGCGATTTTGTTACCACCGAGGACGGCTCCGGCATTGTGCACATGGCCCCGGCCTTCGGACAGGACGACTATGATATGTCGCGCAAGTTCAACCTCCCGGTGCTCAACCCGGTAACGCCCGGGGGCCGCTTTAACGAGAGCGTGGGCGAATTTGCCGGGAGAACCGTCGAGACCTTTACCTATGCGGACGGGCATGTGGAAAAGGGGGTGGATAAAGAGGTTATCCAGGCCCTGAAAAAGATGGGCAAAATCTACCGGGCGACCAACGACTACGTGCACAGCTACCCTCATTGCTGGCGCACCGACAACCCGGTGATTTACTACGCCCGGGAATCCTGGTTTATCAATTCTCCCGCCTATAAAGAGCAGATGGTGGAGTTGAACCGCACCATCAACTGGCAGCCGCCGGAGATTGGCGCAGGTCGTTTCGGCAACTGGCTGGAAGAGGTCAAGGAATGGTCGCTCTCGCGGGACCGCTATTGGGGCACTCCCCTGCCCCTGTGGGTCTGTGAAGACAGCGATGATGTCATCGCTGTCGGTTCTATCGAGGAGCTAAAAGCCGGCCTCTATGAGCAGCCGGACGGCCAGCGGATTCCGGTAGCAGATTTGCCGGAAGAGCAGTTGGACCTCCACCGGCCCTTTGTGGACCGGATCATTTTCGAAAAAGACGGCAAAACGTACCGCCGCACCCCGGAAATTATTGATGTATGGTTCGATTCCGGCGCCATGCCCTTTGCCCAGTTCCACTATCCCTTTGAAAACCGGGAACTGTTCGAAAAACGCTTTCCGGCAGATTTCATCGCCGAAGGGGTTGATCAAACCCGGGGATGGTTCTACACCCTGCACAACATTGCCGCGGTGCTTTTCGATAAACCGGCTTTCAAAAATATCATTGTCAACGACCTGATCCTGGATAAGAACGGCCAGAAGATGAGCAAGTCCAAAGGCAATGTGGTTTTGCCGATGGAAATCATCAACAAATACGGCGTCGATCCGCTGCGCTGGTATTTTGTGACGGTGAATAATCCCTGGATTCCCAAGCGGTTCGACACCCAGGGGATCGAGGAAGTATACCGGAAATTTTTCGACACTTTTATCAACACCTACAATTTCTTTGCGCTTTATGCTAATATCGATAAGTTTGATCCGGCCGCAGCGCCCGTTCCCCTGAATGAGCGGCCGGAGATCGACCGCTGGATTATTTCCCGGCTGTATACCATTGTCGCCAGAGTGAGGGACCGCCTGGAAAATTACGACATCACCCAGGCGGCCCGGCCGCTGACGGACTTTTTGCTTGACGATGTATCCAATTGGTATGTGCGCCGCAACCGCCGCCGTTTCTGGAAGGGGGAGGACAGCCAGGATAAGCTCTCCGCTTACCAGACTTTGTATGAAGTGCTGATGACCACCTCAAAGCTCAGCGCCCCGTTTATTCCGTTTATCGCGGAAGAGATGTATCAGAATCTGCGTACGGATAAAATGCCGGAAAGCGTGCATTTGTGCGACTTCCCCTTGGTTACGGAACAGATGGCTACCATGCAGGACGCCCAACTGGAACGGCGCATGGAAGTCGCCCAGAAAGTTGTCAAGATTGCCCGGGCGCTGCGCAATGAAACGCGCTTAAAAGTGCGTCAGCCGCTGCTGGAGTTAGTGGTAGCCAGCCGCTCCGGCGAAGACCTGGAAGCGGTGAAGAGTATGGCGGAGATCATCAAAGAAGAGATCAATATCAAATCGATTCGCCTGACCGATCAGTTGAGCGACATTGTGGAGCGCCAGGCCAAGGCGAATTTTAAAGCGCTGGGACCCCGCTTCGGAAAACAGATGAAGCTCGTCGCCGCGCTGGTGCAGCAGTTTACTGCCGCGCAGATCCAGCAGTTAGACGCCGAGGGCCAAATTGAGATCGATTTGGAAGGAAACCGGGTCATCCTCACCCGCGACGAAGTCGAGATTGTGGAATCTGCAAAAGGGAACCTGGCGGTCTCCCGCGAAGGTTCCCTGCTGGTGGGACTGAATAAGACCATCACTCCGGAGCTGGAGGCGGAAGGAATTGTGCGGGAGTTTGTCAACCGTATCCAGAACCTGCGCAAGGAGTCGCGCCTGGATGTGCAGGACCGCATCGAGATTTATTACGAGGCCCCGGAAAAGATTGACCGGGCCGCCCGGCAAATGGCAACTTATTTAAAAGAAGAGACCCTGGCCAGCCATGTGGAGAATCATCTTCCGGACGGCCAGAAGACCGCCGAGGTAACCATTGACAATCTTACTTTCCCGGTGCTGATTCGCAAGGTCGAAAAATGATCCGTAAAGAAACTTCCGGTATTTATTTACATTTAATAAAAAACTTATTATATTGGCCGACCAATACACTCAGAGTCGCTGGCCATTACTTGTCACATTGTGTTATTTTCGACGATGAAAGAAGGTAGCAGTAAACAAAGTTAGGACGACAACGGTGCTCTCTAATTCCGGAGCCGGAAAAGACCATCTCTCCATGCTCTGAATTAGATTCACAAACTCTCTCAGAAGGGAGGCAGTTATGGACCCTAAAAGGCTTGAACACTTTAGAAAAATTCTATTAGACAAGCGAACCGAGGTGCTGGAACGGATAGAGAAGCTTCGTGAAGTGGCGTTAGAATCCAATTATAAAGATAGTTATGGAGACCACTCCGGGTACGCCTTCCATATGGCCGACCAGGGGACCGACGCTATGGAGCGCGAAAAAGCGTTTCTCTTCCTTTCCCGGGAAGAAAAATTTCTCCAGCAGATTAACCAGGCCTTGCAGCGCATCGATCTCAAAGAATACGGCATCTGCCGCGTCTGCGAACAAGAGATTGACGAGAAACGCCTGGAAATCGTTCCGACAACCCGGATTTGCGTACCATGTAAAACCGCGGAATCACGGCGTAAACAATAAGATACTCCCATGAACATCCACAGCCGGCGGCTGACCTATTTGGGGTTGGCCGCTTTATTTGCTATAATTTACTTAATAGACCAGGGTACAAAGTTATTGGCCCTGGTCTATCTTTCTCCGGGAGATCCGCTACAGGTCCTGGGGGATTTTTTCCAGCTTACCCTGCTGGGAAATCCGGGTTTTGCTTTTGGCCTGCGGATTGGTCATCAAACCTCGATTCATTTCATCTCCATTCTGCTGGTCATCTTTATTTTTACCCGGTTATTCAAACTGCGTCAATCCCCCCGGTATCGCATTGCTGCGGCGTTTATTCTGGCCGGGGCAATTGGCAATTTTACCGACCGCATCATTCGCGGCCACGTCATTGATTTTATTGATATTGACTTTTTCAACCTGCATCTTCCCGGGGACAGGTTTTTTTTTCTGGACTTTTACGGTTTCTTCCTGGAGCGTCTGCCGGTATTTAACTTTGCCGACCTGGCCGTGGCCGTCGGGATGGGCCTGATGATTCACGCGGCCGTCAAAGATCATGCTTACCTGTCAAAACTAAATGAAGCGAACCAGGGCGTTTAAAACGGAAATCACCTCCGCCAATCAGGGTGTTCGGATCGACCGCTTCTTATCGATCCACTTACCTGACCATTCCCGCACATTTTACCAGCGTTTAATCAACGAGGCCCACGTCCGGGTCAACGGTAAACCGGTTAAACCTTCCTATAAGCTGGAGCCGGGAGATTGGGTGGAGGGAACGATTCCGCCTCCGCAAGAAACGGATTTAGCGCCGGAAAACATTCCCCTGGATATTCGCTATGAGGATGAGCATCTCATCGTGATCAACAAACCGGCCGGCATGGTAGTGCATCCCGGCGCAGGCGTTCGGCAAGGCACGCTGGTCAACGCCCTGCTCTGCCACTGCCGCAACCTTTCCGGGGTGGGAGGACGGCTCCGTCCCGGCATTGTGCATCGTCTGGACAAGAATACTTCCGGCCTGCTGGTGGTCGCCAAAGATGATCAAAGCCATATCCACCTGCAAAAACAGTTTGCCGATAAAACCGCTACCCGGGTTTACCGGGCGCTGGTATGGGGCCGCCTTAAAGAACCGGCCGGAACTTTGGAAACGCGCCTCAACCGCAGTAAATCGGACCGCAAAAAATTTGTTGTGGCCGAAACCGGTAAAACCGCCATTACCGAGTATCGCACTCTCAAAAATTATGAATTCCTGACCCTGGTCGAGGTGCGTTTAAAAACCGGTCGCACCCACCAAATTCGCACTCATTTCAACTACCTGGGACACCCCGTGTTTGGCGATCCGGAATACTCGGGACGCCGGAAACAGCTCAATCGTCTTTCTTCTTTATCTTTACGACAGTTTGGACTATATTTGCTAACCCTGATGAACCGACAGGCGCTCCATGCCTATACATTGGGCTTTATACACCCGGTTACCCGGCAATCTATGCAATTTGAAGTCGATTTTCCGGCTGATTTTACAGCTGTATTAGAACATTTAGAAAATCCGGAGGGATCATGATGCAACGGTTGGTTTGGTTATTCCTGATGCTTTTCCCCATTCTTGGCGCTGCCCAGCAAGTCGAATTTCTACATCCCAAGGTAATTGATGTCGGGAAAGTGCCCAAAGGGGAAGTGATTAAAGGAGAGTTGAAGTTTGTCAACAAAAGCGGAGAGATGGTGGAAATTGAGAACATCCGCCCCAGTTGCGGATGCACGGCCGTCACCCCGGATAAAATGACTTACGCCAGCGGCGATACGGCGATTATTCCTTATACTATCGAAACCAAAGATTTCAATGGACTGATCCGGAAGTCGATCAAAATCACCTTTAAGAACGCCGAACCGAAGAGCCAGATGTTTTTCATCCAGGCCCAGGTCATCGCCGATATAAACATCAATCCCCGCTTTATCAATTTACTGAAAGTGCCTTTGAATCCCGATTCAACCATCACCGAGTTTTTTGAGATTGAGAACGCCTCCGAGCAGCCGATTGAGATTGAGCGGATGGCATCCTCCAAACCGTTTCTAAAGATTATTCCCGAATCGGTGACCATTCCCGCCGGGAAATCGCACCTCATCCGGCTGGAATTTACCCCGGAGGAAACGGGACGCTTTAATGCCTATGTAACCATCCACACCAATCACAAAACCCAGCCGGAATTGCGGCTGCCGGTCTTTATCAACGTGGTTGAGTCATCCAAAACCGTTAATTAAGCTCCCGGATGAACACCTCTGTATTTCTGCGGCAAACGGCTGCTATTTTATTGATTTCCCTGGCGCTGGGTTTGGTCTACAACCAGCTTTATCCGGCCGGGATCTCCTGGAAATTGTTGCTGCCATCCCCGGGGGCCGGCCAGGTAGATTTTATCGCCCCGGATTCGGCCTTCCGGGTTTTTCTGGACCGGGGCGTACAATTTGTGGACATCCGCAGCGCCGAGGAGTACCAGATTGATCATCTTCCCGGCGCCGTGTCTCTCCCCTACCCCGATCTGCTAAAATCACCGGATCGCATCGAGATGCTTTCCCTTCCCCGGGAAGTGGTCCTCTATTGTTTCGATAACGATTGCGCCCCGGCCAGGGAAGCGGCCGACCTTATCCGGGCGCTCACCGGATCGCAGGTGTCGATTTTGTACGGCGGCCTGGCATATTGGATCGAGTCCGGCTATCCGGTGGACCAGCCCGGCGGAGGAAATTAAAATGAGGACTGCTTCCCGATGGCTGTTGCCGCTCCTGCGCTATTTGCTGGCCGCCTTGCTGATTGTTGCGGCGCTCAGCAAATTGCACTACCCGCTGATCTTTGCCCGGGATGTGCAAAATTTCCAGGTGGTCGGGCCGCTGCTCTCCCGCTGGATTGCCCTGTGGCTGCCGGTGCTGGAAGTACTGCTGGCGCTCCTGCTGATCCGGGGCCGCTGGATCGAAACCGGGCTGGCCATGGTTGCCGGCTTGATGCTAATCTTCTTTCTGGCCGTCCTGCAGGCCTTTGCCAGGGGCATCGATTTAAACTGCGGCTGCTTCGGAGGCCTGGCGGAACAACGCATTGGCTGGGGCAAGCTGCTGGAAAATCTGTTCCTGCTAATCGTCAGTTTCTTTACCTGGCGATGGCAGATTCGCTGCACAAAAAAACCTCTTTAAGCTGAGCGCCTCTCCCCTCTTGACGCCCCGACAGGTCGTTTAGAGTTTCCCCGGTTAGCTTGTGACATTGGTCAACAGGGGCGGCGATGCTTGTCCCTAATTTACCCTTCCAGGGTATGGAAACCTGAATGACGAGAACAACAACTTGCAATTAAAAACGAGTTTTAGGTATACGCGCAATACGACACGTTCGAAAGGAGCGTTTGCCCTTATCATAGTTCAGTGGGTTAGGGTAATTTTTTCTTAGAGGAGAAGGAGTGATACGATGAACACGGACGTAACCGCACCCCTCAATGGGGTTTTGGATCGGGAGAAGACCGAATACGATATCCTGATCGTTGAAGATAATCGGGAGCAAGCGGAATTGACCAAGCTGCTGATGGAGGAGTATGGTTTTACGGCGCGCTTCCTGACCAACAGCACCGAAGCATTTCAAACCATTAGCTCCGATAAGCCCAAGATGGTCATCCTGGATTTAATGATGCCGGAATTAGACGGACTGCGGCTATGCAAGAAGATAAAATCCTCGCCGGAGGTGGAAGACACCAAGATTATCATTTATTCCGGGCGCAGCTACGAGTCGGACCGCCGTAAAGCCCTGGATTTAGGGGCGGACGCCTTTTTCACCAAACCCACTCGGGCGCACATGTTGATCTCCAAAATACGGGAACTGCTTCATCCCCTCCACAATGAATCCTATCAAAATTAAATTTTGGGGTGTGCGCGGGTCGATTCCGACCCCGGGCCCCCGAACGGTGCGCTATGGGGGAAACACCTCCTGCGTGGAGCTTCGCTTCCCCGGCGTGCCGCCTTTTATCGTCGACGCCGGCTCGGGAATCCGGGAACTGGGGAAAGAATTGCTCCGGCAGGATACCCCGGTAAAAGCGTATATTTTCCTCAGCCATTTCCACTGGGATCATATCCAGGGACTCCCCTTTTTTAAACCGGCCTTCCAGAGCGGCAGCCATTTGATTATCCACGGGTGCGATGAGCCGGATGTGGAGTTGAACAACATCATCTCCATGCAAATGGACCCGATCTACTTCCCCATTACCATCGAAGATATGGCCGCTGACGTGGAATTTAAGAATATGAGCGAAGGGATTTACAGCGTGGAGGGAATTCGCATTGACGCCAAATTTATGCACCATCCCGGTTACACCCTGGGGTATCGCTTTACCTACCAGGATCGGTCGATTGTCTACATTTGCGACAATGAACCGTTTAACAAAGATTGGGAAAAACCCTCCGTCGATCCGCAACATAAGGCCAGCCTTAAGGACCGCTTCGAGAGTTATGTCGATGATAAAGAAGCCGGCCTGGTGGAGTTTATATCCGGGGCGGACCTGCTCATCCACGATTCCCAGTATTTTCCCGAGGAGTATCAAAAACGGGTTTCCTGGGGACATTCTCCCTTCACCTACTCGGTAGACATTGCCGTTAAGGGCCGGGTAAAGCACTTAGTGCTATTCCACCATGACCCCGACCACGATGACGAGGCAGTGGATCGCATTACCTGGTTAAGCCGGCAGCGTTTGGTTGACCACGGCTATAAAATTCCTTGCGAGGCCGCCCGGGAAGGCATGGAAATTCTGCTTCGTTAAAGCTACCCGTTTAGCGCCTGCTCAAAATCCTCGATCAACTCGCTGCTCTCTTCCAGCCCCACCGAGACCCGCACCAAACCGTCGCTGATCCCCAATGCGGCCCGGTCATCGGGGGACATTCCGGCATGGCTGGTGGTTGCCGGCCGCGTTGCCAATGTTTCCACGCCGCCCAGGCTGGGAGCGATGATCGGAAGCGTTAAGCGGGAAAGGAAGGCCTCCACTCCTTCGACATCCATGTCCAGTTCGAAACTGAGCATTCCCCCAAAGCCGTCAAAAAGGCGCGAGGATTGCGCATAGGCCGGATGGCTCTCCAGGCCGGGATAATTTACCCGGGTTACCCGGGGGTGCTGCTCCAGAAACTGCGCCAAGGCCAGGGCGTTGCGGTTTTGCTGGCGCACCCGAATCCCCAGGGTTTTTATGCCCCGGTGGAGCAGGTAGCAGGCGTGCGGGTCCATCGACCCGCCAAAGTGGTTCAGCTTGTGGGTTACTTTGTCAATCCAGGAGCGGCTGCCGATTACCGCGCCCCCGACAATATCGGTGTGACCGTTGAGGTACTTGGTGGCGCTGTGCAGGGAGATGTCAAAGCCATGCTCAACCGGCCGGAAATTAACCGGCGTGGCAAAGGTGCTGTCGATCATGCTCACTAAATGGTTGCTTTTGGCAAAACGCACCACCTCTTCAAGATCGATGACCTGGAGCAGCGGGTTGGTCATTGCTTCCACGTAGATGGCTTTGGTGTTATGCTGGAGCTTTTTCTCCCAGGCGCGCGGGTCTTCTATCCCGATAAAATCATAACTAACCCCTAAACGCCCCAAATCTTCCAGGATAAACTGGTAGGTGCCCCCGTAAAGGGTGTCCTGTAACAAGACATGGTCGCCGTGCGAGAGCACTGTCAGCAAGGTGGTGGTGATGGCCGCCATGCCGCTGGTTGCCACCAGGGCCGCTTCGGCATTCTCCAGCGCCGCCAGTTTTTGGTGCAGCACCTGGTGATTGGGAGTGTTGTTCAGGCGAATATAGCGCACATCATCATAACTTTCCTCGCCGGTGTATTAATAAGTGGAAGACTGAAAGATAGGCATACTTACCGAGCCCAGCACGCCCGGGCGAATTTCCCCGGCATGAATCGCCTTGGTATCCAGCGATTTAAACTTTTTGTTCATCTTAACTCCCTTTCTCTATTGATCTGTTGCAATTACGCCGAAAATAGCAACTGTATTTTGAGAGCCTTAAGATGGCAGGCAAAAAGTAAATTCCAAAATACTTTCAAATTATTTTTAAGATGCTTAATTTAGAAGCGCTCATCCAAACCAATCATTAAACCGGCGAGGCCTGTTATGAATCCATCTTCAACCTGGGCAATTGAATACAGTCATTCCCGAGAGTCGTTTCATATTGGCAGAACTGCGGAGATGTTAAGGAGGAATATTGCCTCCCTCTATACCGGGGAAGATTCGGATTACATCTGCATCGGCATTTTCCCGACCCGCGAGCAGGCCCTTGGCGCAGTATTAGATTATCGCCGCCGTCTGGCGCCCAGCCAAACCATGGCCATGCATTTGTAAAGGAACACCCTGTCCAGTATGAAGGGTTAATTTCCCGGTCTCAATCCGTTTCTACCCGTATTTCCGGCGCCAAGACTACCTCGGCCGTCGCCGATCGGGTAATCAAACATTTTTTATGAGCATCCATAATCGTATCCAGAACCGCCCGGCGGGCCTCCGGATCGCTGATGGAAATTACCGGGCGCACCGTCACCCGGGTAAAGCGGTATCCTCCCTCGACAAATTCAAGATCGCCTTCGGCGCTGCTCCGGTAAGAGAGGAAGGAGAGGTTCTTCCTGCCGGCTAAGGCCAGAAAAGTCATCAAGGCGCATGTTTCGATGGCGGAGACATAAAATTCTTCCGGAGTCCATAAGCCGGCTTCTCCCCTAAACTCCGGGGGGGAGGAAACCAGGATGCCCGGCCTTCCGGCGCATTTGCTTTCACCGCGTTTGCCGGATTTCCATTCAATCTCCGTTTTATAGTTAAACTTTTTGTATTTTACTTTTGGCTGCAAAGGGATTGCCGAAGGGGTCATTGCGTTTCTCCCGTTTTGTTGATGGTTGGCTATTGCTCAATCAATTACAGTTGCTTCAGAATTTGCTTTATTAAAGCACAGACCATGTGTAAATTTGGCGGTTCGCCCAAGGAATTTAGCGTACGAAAAATCCAGGTATAAGGCAATAGTGAAATTATGATGAAAAAAGTATATATCGAAACATACGGCTGCCAGATGAATGTTTACGACACCGACATTGTGCGGTCGGTGCTGAAACAGAGCGGCTACGACTTTACCGAAAATGAATTGGAAGCCGATATTGTGCTGCTGAATACCTGCTCGGTTCGGGAAAACGCCAACAACAAGGTCTACAATCGTATTCACACGATCAAGCGGGCCCGCAACGGACAAAAAGTGCAGATCGGTATTCTGGGCTGCATGGCCACCAATTTTCGCAAGCAGCTTTTGGAGAATCCCAGGCTGCCCATCGATTTTATTGCCGGGCCGGACAGCTACAAACGGCTTCCCCAGCTTCTGGCGGATTTGAACGGCAAGAGCGATGAAGTAAAGAATTGGGATGTCACGCTCTCGGAATTTGAAACCTACTCGGACATCTATCCCGCCCAGCAGGACAGCGTCAACGCCTGGATTGCGGTAATGCGTGGGTGCGATAATTTCTGCACTTTTTGCGTGGTTCCCTACACCCGGGGGCGTGAACGCAGCCGCGCCCCGGAAAATGTGGCGGCCGAGGTGCGCCGTCTTGCCGAGGAGGGTTTTCGGCAGGTAACCCTGTTGGGTCAAAATGTAAATTCATACCACTCTGAAGGCCGGGATTTTGCGGATTTATTAGAGCAGGTCAGCCGGGTTCCGGGAATTGAGCGTATCCGCTTCACCTCCCCCCACCCCAAGGATTTTCCCCGGAAACTTCTCCAACTGATCTCCCAAAATCCCAGGGTATGCAAACAAATCCACCTGCCCCTCCAGGCCGGCAACAGCCGCGTGCTGGAGCTGATGAACCGCACTTACACCAAAGAGGAGTTTTTGGAGCTGGTGGATGAGATTCGCGGTCTGATCCCCGATATCGTTTTAACCACCGATATCATCGTGGGCTTTCCCACCGAAACCGACGCCGAATTTGAAGACACCGTCGAGGTGATGGAGAGAGTGCAATTTGATTCGGCCTTCATATTCAAATATTCGGAGCGCCCCAACACCGTTGCTCAACGCAAATTTCCCGATGATGTGCCG
>JAJRYW010000255.1 GCA_024275555.1 Calditrichota bacterium
AGAGCGCCCGCGCCAGCGGCGCATCTTCCATAATGGGGATGTGATGCTCCTCGGCAATTTCCTTGATTTTTAAGGCAATCCGGTTCTGCCCTTTGGCGACCAGCAGGGGTGCATTCATCTTGTCCGGATCATAACGCAGCGCCACTGCATAGTGGGTTGGGTTGGTGATGACCACATCCGCTTTGGGCACTTCCTGCATCATCCGGTTGCGACTCATCTGCAACTGCATCGAACGTATCCGCGCTTTAATCTTGGGATCGCCTTCCATCTGTTTGTTCTCGTCTTTTACCTCTTGCTTGGTCATTTTCAGATTGCTGATATGATCATACTTCTGGAAGGCAAAATCCGCCGCGGCAATGACCAGCAGCGCCAGGGCAATCTTCAAACTGATGGATAGCGCGGTGGAGGTCATAAATGCCATGATTTCGAAAACCTCCTGGTCCGCCAGCGGCAAAAGCTCTTCCTTAATCGAGGCGATCGCATAGTAGGCAATGATAATCACCACGCTCAGCTTTATCAGGTTCTTGGCCAGTTCTTCTACAGTGCGTTTCGAGAAAAACAGTTTTTTAATTCCCTTAAAGGGATTGATCTTGTCCGGCTTGGGCGTGATGGGCTCCAGCGTTAACAGAAAACCTACCTGGGCAATGCTGGCGGCTAAACCGATCACCATCACCCCGACCATAAAGAGCAGGGTAACCCCACCGATGCTGACAAGCCCTTCTATAATGTAGCCGCGCAGGCTGTCATTGGTAATGGGGGCCATGTACCCCCCGGCAAAAATCCCCCGGGAGATATTGAACACCGCCGAGAAAATCTTTCCGCCCAGAAAGTAGAGCAAGCTGATTCCGAAAATCAGCACCAGGGCGGAGTTGACCTCCATACTCTTGGCAACATTGCCTTTCTCCCGTGCTTCTTCCAGGCGCTTGGCGGACGGCTGTTCGGTTTTTTCTTGAAAGTTATCTGCCATTACAGAACCTTTAATAAAGCCAGTGTGTCTTCCTGGAAAACGTCCAGTAAAACCCGGAACAGGTACAGAAAAATGGGAAATCCAAACCCGAAAAAGAGCAGCCCTACGGTTATCCTGAGGGGAAATCCGACAAAGAAGATGTTCATTTGCGGCACGGCCCGGGCAACAATGCCCATGGTTACGGTGGTCAGGAACAGGGCGACCACCGCCGGCGCGGCAACTTTTATCCCGATCACAAACACTTGAGCTGTCAGGTGAATCATTTTATCGACGGCCAGGGAGGTGATGCCCCAGCTCCCCAGGGGCAGAATCCGGTAACTATAGGCGACTGCCTCGATGAGAAAATGATGACCATCGATGATTAAGAAAATCAGCACTGCCAGAACGTTTTTGGTTCTCCCGATCACCGAGACGGTATGGTTGAAGTTCGGGTCGAATATCTGGGCCATGGTAAATCCCATATCCAGGCTGATGAACTCGCCGGCCATTTCAATCCCGGCAAATAAGAGCGACATGACAAAGCCGATGCTCAGGCCGGTGACGATCTCCTGGAACACCAGTATCACTGCGGTGAGGTGGTTAAACTCCAGGTTTACCGGCCCGGCGTCAACCACGGGAAAAAGCAGCAGGGCCATCAGGCCTGCTAATCCCACTTTTAGGCGCACCGGCACCCCCCGGAAGGAAAAGACCGGGGCAACCATAAACATGGAGCTTACCCGCACCAGGATCAGAAAGAATAAATATATTTGATGTTCCGTATAGGTCATTACAGGTTCCTTTTTAATGCATCAGCATGGGAATCATATCAAACACCTTGATGGTGAATTCTTCCAGCGTTTTCACCATCCAGGGCAGCATAATCAGCATGACGATGATGACGGCGATGATCTTGGGGATAAAGGTCAGGGTCATCTCGTTAATGGAGGTCACCGCCTGGAAAATACTGATCAGCAAACCTACCGCCAGCGCTACGATCAGGATGGGGCCGGCCAACAGCAGGGTGGTGTAGATGGCATCGCTTAAAAATTGAATGGCAAATTCTTCGGTCATGCTTAGGTTACCTCTTTAAAAACTTTTTACGATGGAACTGACCAGCAAATACCATCCGTCGACCAGCACGAACAGCAGCAGCTTAAAAGGCAGAGAAACCATTACCGGCGGCAGCATCATCATGCCCATCGACATGAGCACGCTGGCTACCACCATATCAATAATTAGAAAAGGGATGTACATGATAAAACCGATCTGAAACGCCAATCGCAGTTCGCTGATCACAAAAGCCGGTATCAGCGTGATGGTGCCGATGTCATCCGGGCTGAATGGTTTCTGGTTCCCGGAAATTTTTACGAACAGGGCCAGGTCTTTTTCCCGGGTGTGCTCGAACAGAAAAGTCCGCACCGGAACCAGGGCTTTCTCCAGGGCCTCCTGTTGTTTGATCTTCCCATCCAGGTAGGGGCGAAGCGCCTCATCATGGACGCTCTCCCAGGTGGGCCCCATAATCATAAAGGTTAAAAAAAGCGCCAGGCCGATTAAAACCTGGTTGGGGGGAATTTGCTGGGTGCCCAATGCCTGCCGGATAAAGTGGAAAACGATGATCAGCCGGGTAAAAGAAGTCAGCATGATCAGGATGGCCGGGGCCAGGGTGAGCACAGTCATCAGAAAGATGAGCTGAAGCGTAATGCTCAGGTCTTCCGGATTTTGGGACGCACCCACATTGATGGAAACATTGGGGATTTGGATGGGCGTGGTATTGCCCGGTTGCTGGGCCAGCACCGGAACGGCCAGAAAAAGCAGCAGCAGCGACGGCGCCAGAACCGAGAAAAGCAGCGAAGGTTTCACCCTGTTCTCGTTGCCCGTTTCCGGTGCGGCGTCAACCGCACCCGGCGGGTTCTGTTTGTTCCCCTGCGTGCCTGCAGGCGAAATCCATTTCGTTTGCTCCGTCACAATGTTCTCCCTAAACGGCCTGACCGAGGACCGGCCTATTTGTCGAATTGCTTGCGCATTAAGTTTCGGAAACGATCCGGCAACGCCCCGGAAGGCTCGCTCGGAAAGTCCGCCAAAATTTGATCCAGTTCCTTTTCCCGGTCAAATTCGGTAATTAGTGATATTGAAGATTCGCTGATTCCGATCAGCAGCACCCGGTTATAGACTTTTACCAGGGCCAGCGATTGCTTGGGGTCGATGGGGATTCGCGCCAGGATGCGGAAAAAACCGCTCCCGCTGCCCAGGTTGTATTGCTTGCCCCAAAAGCGTTTTAGAAGATAGACAACCACAAAAATCAGCACGATGATCAGCACCAGCGAACCGATGGTTTTGGCCAGCACCCAGCCGATATTGAGCGATTCGGTGGTGGGCGTATTGCCCAGGCCGGTGCTGTCTGCCGGCTGCTGGGCAAAGGCCAGGCCGACAAAAACTGTCCAGAACCGGAAAATGTAATGCCGGTAAGAGTTCACGCTTACACATTCCCCAGGTTTTTGATGCGGTCGGCCGGGTCGATTAAGCTGGTGATGCGCACCCCGAAATGCTTATCAACCACCACCACTTCGCCTTCGGCCATCTTTTTATTGTTGATGTATAAATCCACCGGTTCACCGGCCATCTTGTCCAGTTCGATTACCGAGCCGCGCTCCAGTTCCAGAATTTCTTTGATAAACATCTTGGTGCGTCCCAATTCAATCGAAACCGGCAGGAGTACATCCAGAAGCATTTCCAGGCGGCGTTCCGAGAATTGACTGGAGCCGTTTTTCTGGAAGCTGTCAAACTGGGCTTTCTGGATTTCCGGTTCTTCCTCCGCTGTTGCCTCGGCCGGAGATTCTTCGGACGGCTGCGGCTCATCTCCCAGGGCTTCCGCCCATTCATCATCCAATTGTTCTAAAGACTCTTGCCCGGAACTGCTTTCCGGCTCCTGTGGAGATTCTTGCTCTTGTGCATCTTGGCGTTCTTGATCGGCCATGATTATTCTTCTCCTCTTGAAAGTTTGTTGTCTGCTTCATTGGTGATTTTTATAGCCAGCTTATCATCCACAATGCCCGGCCGGCCGAAATATTTGAGCCGGTTTTGAATGTAGATGGGAATCTCTTCTTCTACATGCCGGTTGGTAGTGATGACGTCGCCAACCTCCAGTTTCATGAGTTCCTGCACGGTGATCTGGGACCGGCCCAGAATGGATTTTACTTCCATATCCGTTTTCTGCAGATGAGCGGTCAGCTTGTCGTAAGAGACCCTTTTGTTCCGGTTTGATAAATTACCGGGGTAAAACTGGACATTGAGTTTGGTGATCACATCTTCCAGGGCAAAGGAGGGGTAGCAGAGATTTACCAGAAAGGTATCTTCACCCACTCTGACTTCGAAAGAAATCACGATCACAATCTCACTGGCCGGGGCAATTTGTACAAAGTCGGAATTGCTCTCAAAGCCGTACAGGTTAAAAGTCAACTCCTGGATGGGTTTCCAGGCGTCGGAGAGTTTTTTCAGCGCTTCCCGGATGACCGGCTGCATCAGCCTTTGTTCGATGGGGGTGATTGCGCGCGGCTGGGTAGCTTTGCCGCCGATGCCGCCCAGGAGCCGTTCCACGATCATAAAGACCAGGTTGGGGGGCAACTCAAACACGGCGCGTCCCTCGGTTTCCTCGATATCGAAAATATAAACCACGCAGGGATTAGCTATGGAGAGCACATATTCCGAGTAACGCAACTGGTCCACCGCCAGCAGATCAATCGACGTCATCGTTTGCAGCCGTGAGGCCAGATAGAAACCGAATAATTCCGAAAAATTTTCGTGCATATTCCGGATGGTCTTCAGTTGGTCTTTGGAAACCCGGGTCGGGCGACGGAAATCGTATTCATAGATTTCCTTATGCTCCAGCACCTCGGAAATATTCTCTTCCTTAATCTCTCCGGAACTGATGCCCGTTAATAGCCGATCAATTTCCTGTTGCGATAACACTTCCGACATAGGACGTATCTCGTTTTGTGTTTCAAATTGATGTTAGTTGACAAGCAAAAACAGAGGGGATCAGTACCCCGGCAAGCCCTCTCCGAAAGGTTGCCGGGGTGAGGTGTCATCTTCCGTGATTCGTCTCAGATCCTTCCGACAAATCCATCTCCTTTTACTGAATGATATAGTTTACAAAATAAACGTTGTTGAGATGGCCCTTCTTGAGCAGCGCTCCTACGGGACCTTTGATCTCTTCCCGAAGCAGCTCTTTGTCATCCGGCCCATCCAGTTGATCGATGGTCTTTGAGCTGATAATGCGAATCAGAATATCGCGGATTTGCGGCTCCCTCCGCTCTAACTCGGCGATATCGTCTTCTTCCTCTACCTCAAAAGCAATGTTGATCAGCACAAACTGCGATCCCCGGCTTTCCGCCGGATTGACGATGACATCTTCCACCTTAAAAATATATCCGAATTCTTTATCTTCATTTTGATCCGCCTCTTCATCGGCAGCGCCGGCTTGCTCTTCGGTCCCGGCCTTATCTTTGGTGCCGGCGTTCGCCTGATCAAAGAACATGGGAATAATCAGGTAGCTGGCTAAAAAGTAAGCGGCGATGATCTGCACCAGGATAACCGGCACCCCGATTTTCAGCCATTTGCCGGTTTTGCTGGGCGACTGAAGCTCTTCCTCTATCATTTGCTCTTCCATTTCCTTGGCCATTTCTTCCTCCTTGAGTTAGTAGATTTCTTCCTTGAATTTCAACTTTTTCTCCGGAGAGGAAATATAAATTTCCACGCGACGATTTTTGCTCCGATTCTCCGGGCTATCGTTCGGAACCAAGGGATGATATTGTCCATATCCCACAGCGGCCAATCGCTCCGGAGATATTCTTCCGCTCCCTAAAAAATACCTTAACACACTCAACGCCCGGGCGGTGGATAATTCCCAGTTGGATGGGTATTGGGGTGTGTGAATGGGAATGTTATCCGTATGCCCCTCGATGCGTATCCGGTTGTTCGTCTCCGTGGTGATTTCAATGATCTTGTCCAAAATACTGTACGCCTGGGGTTTTAACTGGGCCTTCCCGATGGCAAAGAGCACCGGGGATTCAATGCGGATCAGCATTTCGCCTTCGCTGAATTCCACGCTGATCTGGTCGGAGAGTGCTTTCTCTTTAATCAGTTCTTTCAGTTCCTTCACCTTCTCATTATATCGGGTGCTGCATTCTCCGGAAATACGCGGGATAACCGGGTTAAAGGGAGAAATGATCGATTCGTTTTTGGGCAGCACTCCTAAAGCTCCCTTCAGGCTTCCCATGGCTTTCTGGAACTCCACCATCTGAATGGAGGAGAAGGAGAGAAGCAGTACAAAGAAGGTCAGCAACAAAGACATCAGGTCGCCAAAAGTGACCATCCAAAGCGGGGCGCCGGCCCCGCCGCTGTCATCATTTCCCTTTTTGTTTTTCTTTCCAGCCATACGTTTTCCCTGGTTGCTATCCTGTCAATGGCAAGATGTGTGCCATCGGATTGGGGATGGCGGGGAATTCGTCAAATTTTTAAAGCTTTGTTTTATTGTTACTTACGAGGATGAAAATTGCAGGCGGGGGCGGGAAGACAAACAGTAATTCAAAAAATGACCGATTCTCCAACACTGCCGTCGCTAATTTAGACAATTTTAGCGGAACGAACAGACGGGCGGTTTACCTGCTCAAAGTAAGAAAGGCGTCGAAGCAACTTATTTGCGGCGTCTCATCCCTCATCTTCCGCTTTGCGGTCCTTGGGCGGCAAGAAGGCCATCAACTTTTGCTCTACTAAGCGGGGATTATCTCCGGATTGAATCGACAGGATTCCGGCGACCACCATTTCCCGCATTTGTACTTCATCCTTGGTGCGCTCTTTTAGTTTTCCTCCTAACGGCAGAAAGATGAAGTTGGCGATAACCGCCCCGTAGAAGGTGGTAATCAACGCCACAGCCATGGAAGGGCCGATGCTGGAAGGATCGGACATGGTCTGGAGCATAAAAACCAGGCCGATCAGGGTGCCGATCATCCCGAAGGCCGGGGCAAAGGCCCCAAAAGCCTCGAACATATTCTGACCGCGTTTGTGCCGTTCTTCCAGGTTGGAGATTTCCACATCCAGGATATCCCGCAGCAACTCCGGCTCGGTGCCGTCAATGGCCAGTTGCAAGCCGGTTTTAAGGAAGGGATCATCCAACTCCTTGATATGTACTTCCAGGGCCAGCAGCCCGTCTTTACGGGCTTCTTCAGCAAACTTTACCATCATCTCGATGGTTTCCTGGGGATTGGAGGCGTTATGCTGGATGGTCTGGCGGATGATCCCTGTAATTCCCAATACATCTTGCAGGGGAAATTGGATCATCACCGCGGCAAAGGTGCCGCCGACCACGATCAGAATCGAGGGGATGTTGATAAACCCGCCCAGCCCCCCCGCGGTCATAATCGAACCTAAAATGGCGGCGGTGCCCAGAAAGAAACCAATCAACGTTGCCAGGTCTAGTGCTTTTTTCATGGCTATTGCTTCTCAATTTGGATTCGTAAATTCTCAAAACAGCGTTGCCGGTAGTGCAATACTTTGGAAATCACATCTTCTACACTGTCTTTGACAATGATTTTCTTGCCGGTCATGGTGGTGATGATGGTATCCGGGGTGGATTCCACAAACTCGATCACCTCGGCATTGATCGTAATGGATTTATCGTTGATTCGGGTAACGGTAATCATAATTGTTCTCTAACTTTTCAGCCTATTGTTTTAATTCCTCGCTTCCAATTATCGGCGAATAACGCTTCATTTTAACCTATTCCGGCAACCCGCCGGTTATTGGGCCGGCCGGTTGCCGTTTTAAGGATTTTATTTTGTCTTAGCGGTATCGTTTCCCGGTTGCCGCTGTATTAGGGTCGTCCTGACCGGCGGTCAACCTCCTTGCCTATGGCCGGAATTATCCGCTAAAGGTGTTACCGTTTCAACGAAGTCACCTCGGAGAGCATGTCATCGCTCACCGTGATGGTGCGGGCGTTGGCCTGGAAGGCCCGTTGCGCCACAATCATCTTGGTAAACTCTTCTGCCAGGTCTACGTTGGACTGTTCCAGCGCCCCGGAAACCACGTTGGTGTTGAAGCTGTCGCCGGCAGTGCCGATCACCGCATCGCCGGAATTGCCCGAGGTCTCGAAGAGATTGTTGTTGGCCCGGATCAGCCCGCCGGGATTGGTGAATTTCGCCAGGGCGATTTGTCCTAAGAGCTGGATGACCCCGTTGCTGAAGCTGCCGGTAATCTGGCCGGATTCATCGATGCTGATCAAATCCAGCACTCCCATACCGTAGCCGTCCTGGCTGGCAATTAGGGTGCTGCTGTTAAAACCGCTCATCTGGGTAATGCCGTCAAAGCTGCCGTTTTTGCCCGGGTCCAGGTTGATGCTCAGATTGTCGGCGTCGGTGCCGGGATTGATCTGCACCGAAGCCGCGCCGTCGTCATAGGTGAACTGCTTGATCGAGCCGTCGGTGTTAAACTCCACGAAACCGGTGGAACCGCCGGTGACCTGGGCCGGCTCGGGAACCTTGGCGGTCCAGGTCCAGCGATTGGGGTTTTTGACATCCCGGGTGAAAATAAAGGTCAGGTCAACCCCGTTGCCCAGGGAATCGTAAACCGTGGTGGTGGAGGATTGCTGAACATCTTTGGCGGCCTGCCGCTCGGTATAATTCGAGGGCGTATTGTCAAAGATTTCATTAAAGGCGGTGCGGATGGTTGTGCCGGAGGCGTCGGTCGCCCGGATATCCATGTTGGTCAGCTCGTAAGCTTTACCGCCGTCGCCATTGATGATCAACGAACCCCGGTCGGGACTGATTTCGACGCCGTCGGAATTGGTCAGCCCCAGGAAGGTTTCGATCTGATTGGCGAAATCCAGGTAGGTGGTGCCGGCGCTGATGGTCAGCCCGCCGGGAGGCAGGCCGGAACCGCCCACCTGGGCGTTGATGGTGACCAGGTCGGTCGCCGTCAGGCCCAGCGAGACGCCATTCTGATTGCGCAAATTTACTAAAGTGTCGTCGGCGCGGGCCACATGGGAAAATTCATCCGAGGTCAGGCTGCCGGCAAAAACATCGCCGTTTAAGGTCGAGAAAGCCTGGTTCAGCAAAGGATTGCTGCTATCGATGGTGATGTCGTTTGTTGCGCCGGAATCATCCGTAAATACGATTTGGCCGGCGCCGTTCAATGACGCGGTAAAAGAACTGCCGGAAAAATCATTGTTGATTTCCGCAACCAGGTCATCCAGGGAATTGAAGGCGTCGTTGTCGGTGGAGGTGTCGGCGTCCACATAGATATAGGTGCGGGAGACGCCGGCCCCGTCGGTAACGGTGACGGTGGTGCTGTTGGGAATCAACCCGGTGATGCTGCCGTTGGCAGTGCCGCTGGCGTAGAGTCCTTCCACATCGCTGTTGTCGCCTGCTTCTTCGATAGCGTAGAGCTGTTCGGTTTCCAGAATGGTGCCCAGCGGGTTTTTGGAAACATCCAGGTTGCCCGCTAATTCCACATTGGTGGTTGCCACCGCCGCTATTTTCCGGTTAATCGGCAAACGCAGATCGGTAATGGGGGTTCCGGCGGTAATTTCGCCGTCCTGGTTGGCCAGGTAGCCCTGCAGCTTTAGCCCGCTGCCGGGAAGAATCAAGGTGTCCTCGGCATTAAATTGGAAGCCGCCGGCCCGGGTATAGTAACGCCGGGCTCCGTCGCTGACCACAAAAAAGCCTTCACCCTGGAGCGCCAGATCGGTGACCTGCCCGGTCGATTCGATATTGCCCTGGGCAAAAATTGTGTCGATGGTGCTCACCGACATCCCCAGGCCAATTTGAATGGGGTTAGTGCCCCCGCGATTCGAAACCGGCTGGGTGGTTCCTTTTAATGTTTGAGCAAAAATCTCGCTAAATCCGATTCGCCCTACCTTAAAACCGGTTGTGTTGACATTGGCAATGTTGTTGCCAATTACATCCATAAAGAGTTGGTGGTTACGCAACCCGGATACACCTGAAAATAAAGAACGCATCAAACCCATGGTTTGGTCCTCCTTGAACATTTATTCATCCTTGTTGTTGCCTCGCATCAATCGGTCAGCAAGGCGGCAGGGTTTCCTTCTGTGGGGTTGTTTACAGGAAGGGCCGACCCTGTTATTTATTCAATTAACATTGCGACAATTTTAATTTGATCAGGTCATCTGTTCCTCCTTTCGGTTATTCTGTGACGACAACGGCAGAATCAATATTGGTAAAGACATTTTGCTGCAAACTTTCCTTATCCATTGCAGTAATCACCGTGCGTTTGGCGACGTTGACTATGAAAGCCATATCGTTGAGCAGGATCAAAGATTCCCGGGCGCCTTTTGCACTGGCTTGATCCACTGCGCTAACCAGTTTATCCAGTTAAGCTCCGTTTACCTCTAAGTTCCGGCTGAGGATGCGTGATTGCGCATGGGCCGAAAATTTGACTGCTTTGTCTTCATATTCCGCTAACTTGGTCTTGAGCAACTCCTGAAACCGAGCGCCCTTTTGAGGAGTCAGCGGGCTCGGCCCGGGCAACCCATCCACACCTCCAATAGGAATGAAGGGAGGGGTAATACCGTCGATTTTACCAGCCATCGTTTATACTCCTCTGTAGTATCATTCTTCCGCTCATCCTCTTACGGCAGCAGAATTTCGTAAACATCCGCCAGGCGAATTTCAGTATCGCCCAAAATCAGCACCGGGCCGGCGCTGCCGTAACGCACCCCGGTAATCGTCCCGGTCATAAACGTGGTAACGGGAACAGCTTCGCCGTCGTTGTCCGTTGCTTCTACCCGGAACCGGTAATTCCCGGAGCTGAGCAGGTTGCCGTCCGAATCTTTGCCGTCCCACTCATAATTGTTTTCGCCTTTATCCAGATTGTTCAGCTCGATGGTGTGCACCACGCTGCCGTCCTCATCCAGAATTTCGATCTTCACCTCTTTGGCGCTGCCGAACAGGTCAAACTGCATATTGACCGGGTCCTCGCCGTTCAGTTGAATTTCATCGCCGATGGCCCGCACTTCTTTGCCGATAACCGTGGCGGCCATGGTGTTGTTGATGGAAGAGGCCAGCAGGTAATTGGTTTGCAGGCTCTCCTGGAGCACAGCTTCGATGTTAAAAAGCTGTTCCACAGAGCTGAACTGGGCCAACTGTGCACTGAAATCCGAACCTTCCATCGGATTGAGCGGGTCCTGATTGCTTAGCTGCGTAGTCAGTAAGCGCAGAAAATCTTCTTTGCCTAAAACAGACTCCGAGGAGGGCAGATTCGGCCCATTCGCGGGAGCCCCAAAGCTGGGTAAATTGTTAACATGCATGATCTTTATCTCTCCTGTGTTAAGTGATAGTGCTTTACCAGCGCACATCTACCCGCCCATCCCGGGTAAACGGGGAAGCCGGGCGGGACTGATTTATTGGCGAGCCGGCCTCAACGATTTTTCCGAAATTGGGTCCGGCGGCCCGGAATTGCTCGCCGGAATCGTTTGAAGTATGCTCGTGCTGATTCAGAAACTCATTAAAACTGATATCCAATTCATCTAACTGAATATCCAGCTCGGCCAAACGTTGGGTAAGCTGATCCTGGTGCTGTGCTAAAACCTGGCTGGCCTGCGGCTGCGAGGTCTCGATTTTGCCCCGGAGTCGGTTGTCCTTCATCGAAAGCCGGATACGCAGG
>JAJRYW010000256.1 GCA_024275555.1 Calditrichota bacterium
CCAGTGCTCCGCGCTGGAGCGCTGATGTGAGGCTCTGCCTCAAACACCCCTGCATTGAGTCCCCGCAAGACGGTGCAAGGGAGGCGGAGATGCCGGGGCGGGGCCCGGCGTGACGAATGCATTGGGCAACCCCACAAAAATCTTGTGCCTCCACCGGTTCTTCTCTAACTTATAGATTCATAAAATCGTGGCGATAATAGCCGTATCTTACCCATTATTCAATTATTTGGGTCGCTCAACCAACTCATCAACCGTTAGCAATGAGAGGAACCATGAAGACAGCCAAGCAAATCCGCCAGGAATTCATTGATTTTTTTAAGAAGTATGATCATACATTCGTGCCCAGCTCGCCGGTCGTTCCCCTCGACGATCCGACCTTGCTGTTCACCAACGCCGGGATGAATCAATTTAAAGACGTCTTTTTGGAGACCGGAACGCGGCCCTACAAGCGCGCCGTCAATTCCCAAAAATGTATCCGGGTCAGCGGCAAGCATAACGACCTGGAAGAAGTGGGCCATGACAACTACCATCACACCTACTTTGAGATGCTGGGGAACTGGTCTTTTGGCGACTACTTCAAGGAGGAGGCCATCCGCTGGGCCTGGGAACTGCTGACGGAGGTCTGGGGGATTCCCAAGGAGCGCCTCTACGCCACCGTCTTTGGCGGCGACAAGCACGACGGGCTGGAGGCGGATACGGAAGCCGAGCAGCTCTGGAAGAAGGTCACCGATATCGATCCCTCGCACGTGCTGCGCTTTGGGAAGAAAGATAATTTCTGGGAGATGGGCGAAAGCGGCCCCTGCGGCCCCTGCTCGGAAATTCACATCGATTTAACCCCGGACTACTCCGGCGGTAATTTGGTCAACGCCGATGACGCCCGGGTGATAGAAATATGGAACCTGGTCTTCATCCAGTTTAACCGGGGCGTGGACGGTACATTGAATCCGCTGCCGGCCAAGCATATTGATACGGGGATGGGCTTCGAGCGCCTGGTGCGGGTGCTGCAGGGAGTTAACTCCAACTACGACACCGATATTTTTCTGCCCATCCTGGCCCGCATCGGCGAACTGGTTGGCAAAGAGTACCAGGCCGTGGACGAGGAGCTGAAGAGCGCCTTTCATGTTTTGGCCGACCACATCCGGATGCTGACCTTTTCCATCTCCGACGGGGCGCTGCCCTCCAACGAAGGCCGGGGCTATGTGCTGCGCCGGATTCTCCGCCGGGCGGCCCGCTACGGCAGAAAATTGGACATGCAGGAGCCCTTCATCTACAAACTGGTCCCGACCGTGGTAGAAATCAACGGAGACGCTTTCCCGGAGATCGTGGAAAAAGAATCCTATGTAATGGAAGTGATCAAAGCGGAAGAAGAGAATTTCAACAAGACCCTGGACCGGGGCCTGGAGATATTCGGGGAGATCATCAACCGGTTGCGCAAAAAGGGAGAGAAGATTATTCCCGGCAGCGATGCCTTCCGGCTCTATGACACCTACGGTTTTCCGGTGGACCTGACCCGCATCATGGCCGAAGAGCAGGGCTTTTCGGTGGACGAAGCCGGATTTGCCGCCGAGATGGAACAGCAGCGCGAACGCGCCCGCAAAGCCGGGAAATTCACCATGGCCGCCGGCAGTCATGACGATTGGCAGATCATCACCCCGGCGGAAAAAACCGAGTTTGTCGGCTACGAAAACACCGACATCGAAACGAAGATTCATAAAATTGCCCGTCGAGACGGCAAGCTGCACCTCGTGCTCACCCAAACCCCCTTCTACGCAGAATCCGGGGGCCAGGTAGGCGATCGCGGGGAAATTGTCGGCGAGGGTTTCCGCCTGAAGGTCCTCGACACCCAGAAAGAAGGCAACCACAATGTGTGCATCTGCGAGGGCGAATTACCTGAGCCTCTCCCTTCTGCGACGGTTCGCGCCGTTGTCAACCTGGACTTGCGGGCGCCGACCACCTATAACCACACCGCCACGCACCTGCTCCACGCGGCTTTACGGCAAGTGCTGGGAGACCATGTACAGCAGGCCGGATCGCTGGTGGCCCCGGATTACCTGCGCTTCGATTTTACCCACTTTAAAAAAGTCAGCCGGGAGGAGTTAGAGGAGATCGAGCGCATCGTCAATGAAAAGATTCAGGAAAACCTGCCCGTGGAATACTATTACACCGATTTTGAATCGGCGAAAGCCAAAGGCGCGATGGCGCTGTTTGGGGAGAAGTACGGCGATACGGTTCGGGTGGTGGCCATCCCGCCGGTCAGCATGGAGCTTTGCGGCGGCTGTCACGTCAAGGCGACCGGGCAAATCGGAACTTTTGTGATTGTTCAGGAAGGCAGCATTGCCAGCGGGGTTCGCCGGATCGAAGCGCTCACCGGCCCCCGGGGGGTCGAGTTCGTTCAGAAGTCGCGCGATGTGGTGAAAGATTTGGACCGTCTGCTCAATGTCCCGCCGGAGCAACTGCCCGGGCGGGTGCAGGAAATTCTGGAGCAGATGAAGCAA
>JAJRYW010000257.1 GCA_024275555.1 Calditrichota bacterium
GTTAAAACGGCTATGTAATAATTTCTTTCTCATTAACACCGGGCTTAAGCCCGGTGTTAATGACATCTTGCACCGATTGTTTAACCGTTTCAACGGTTTTTAAAGAATGTCTAAAAAATGCAATTTGTCATGCGCCCATCTTTTTGTTTTCCGGCTATCACCTGGAAACTTACCAGTTGGAGAGTCCTCGATTGATTTCCACGTAAAACCAAAGGTTCTGTGTATGAAACTGTGGCCAAGCGTGAATCTTTCCCCAAACGAGAACTTTCGAATTGGAAATCACCAAGAATCTCGAAAACAGCCCCCAAAATGAGCGAACGGTAAGTCCTTAGGTTCATTGGTTCAAAAAACATTGTAACTACTCAGGTTATCTGGTAGACTGCTCTTAAAAGAATTATTGTACAAATCGTTTTTTTCATGACCTAAGCAGCTATGCTTTTTCCGAGACTGCGCTCGCAAAAAGAGGCTTCCCCGAAACCATTGATCTACAATTTACGAATAGCGATTTACGATTTGAAATTCAATCGTCATTCGGAAATCATTTTTCAAATCGACAATCCCGGATGGCCGGGAGTCAATGTACCCGCCCTGAGCGCCTACTATATATATGATAATTGAAGCCCCCTCACCCCCTTCCCCTCTCCCTGTGGGCGACCGAAGCGTAAAGCGAAGGAGGGGGTGAGGGGAATTACGTATCATTGGCTATAACACCTGATTAGTTACAAGATATTTACTTCCTGATAAACTTGATCCGTTTTTCCTGACATGGTCTTCAATCATAAAAAACAAACAAATCATGTATATTTATTTGGCAGCAGAACAGCAAGCCCGTCTTTCCGGTTCCGGCAATTCCCGGCAACGGCATAATTGCTGCCTTCATTTGCGATTTGCAACGTCGGTACAAATTTGGGTAAACACTTCGGCAACCCGCTCCCAGCGAAAATTTTCATAGACGTAGCGTCGAGCTGTGGCGCCCATTTTTTTACGCAACTGTTCATCGCGGAGCAATTGCAGAACATAATCGGCAAATTCCCTCTCTTTATCGGCAAAAAAGATTTGTTCGCCATGTTTCAGGGGCAACCCTTCCGCTCCCACCGAGGTCGAGACCATGGCTTTGCCCATTGCCAGGGCTTCGTAAATTTTCATGCGGGTGCCGCCGCCAATGCGGATCGGCACAATAAACACGGCGCTCCCGGCGATGTAGGGCCGGGTGTCTTCCACCCAGCCGGTAAGCGTGATGTTGGTTTTACCTTCCGCTATTTTTTGGAGCGCAGAGGTGGGTCTCCGGCCGACGATCACCAATTCGGTCTCCGGTTCTTCCTGCAAAATCTGCGGGAAAATCTGCTCGATGAAGTAAAGCATGGCGTCCTCATTGGGCAGCCAGTCCATCGACCCGGTAAACACCAGTTGTTTTTTCTCCGCGATATCCGGGCGGGGCTGATAGAAGTCTGTGTCCACCCCGGTGGGAATGGCGTAGACATGCTCAGCCCCGTACATCGTTTCCATACGCTCTTTGTCCATCTCGGAGACGGCAATCGTTCCGTCAAAGCGGCGGCACATCTCTCCTTCATGGCGCAACATGCGCCGGTGCTGCAACCCCCAGAAGATTTTCGACACCGGGTCTTTGGCCTTCTCCAGGTGGCGCCGGGTAATCGTTGCTTCCACGTTGTGCTGGAACAGCAGGGTGGGAATATTTTTCACGCGCCGGAAATTCAGGGTCGACTGCAAAAAATCGCAAATGGCTAAATCGTAATCACCCCGGGAGAGTTCCCGGTAAACCGCCGCTTCCAAATCCGGGGAATAATCATTCAGCACCGAAACCGGGTAGCGGGAGAAAGACTGCCCGAGCAGCTTCAGCCAGAATTTCAGCGTATAGCGCCGGGTTTCTTTCCAGGGCGTGGGGATAAAACGGTCGCACAATTTTTCCATCTCCGGCAAATAAGGATCATCTTTTGGAGACTCCACATTGCTGATCAGCGTCAGCGACGCCATGTTTTTGAATTGCTCCAGAATTTTCCCGGTGCGAATCTTTCCCCCGGTATCCATGGGAAAAAGAAAGCGCTGGGAGAGGAAGAGAACTTTCAGTTTACTGTTGCTGTTCATGTTGCCTCGCTTTTCAAACTTCGGTTAAGATCGCCACTTCCTCTGCCACCGTATCCCGTATTTCCGGTTTAATCACCTGCTTTTTCACTTCGGGCAGATTGCGGATGGTCTCATCCAGCACCCGCACCATATCGGCAATATCCTCATGGTTGTAGGTGATGCAACCGGGGGGACGACGATGGTTTTCGCTGGCGACCACCGGCACGCCCAGCGCCAGCGCTTCCAGCACCGAGGAAGCAACCCCGTCGCGGATGGGCGTACGCAGAAAAATATCCGACTTGTGCACTAAGGTTAAAAAGGTGTCGTGATCCAAATCTCCGGCAAAAAACACGCTATCCTCAATCCCCAATTCTTTTACCAGGGCGCGGATCTCTTCGGAGTTGTCGTCAGAGCCCAGGATGATCAGGCCAACCCCGGGGTGTATTTTGGTTAACTCGGCGACGCCCTTCACCATCCGGTCGATAAAAAATTCCGGACGGAAGAAGACATAGGAACTGATCAGAATCTCTTTCCGCTCTACAAAATCACCCATCGCACCGCTGAGATTTGCGGGATGATACTGCAAATACTGGCGGCTGAAAGCCTGGATGGGTATAATCTTACCCGGGCAAATTCCGTACTCGATGATTTTTTCTTTAACCGCCTCATTATTGCAGATAACCTTCCGGGCTACCCCAAAAATAAACTTAAACATAGGCGCCAGTTTGGGCGCCCGCTCCCGGGGGAAATAAATCTGGTAGGGCCCGGCATGGACAGTCAGAATCGGCCGTTTAAAGGTGAGCAGATTGAGCGTCTCGGCAATAATGGTCAGGATAAACCCTTTGGGCGAATTGCCGTTCAGGTGCATGTGAACCCGGTATCCTTTAAGGCTGAGCTTAAAAACTTTCCAGGCGTAATCCAGCCCATTCATGGAAGTGAGGTATTCCGGGCTGGGGATAGTGCGGCTTTCCGGGGCAATATTGATCACCTGGCACTCATGCCCGGCCTCGATCAGGGCTTGCTTGACGAAAGACACCCGGATTCCCCAGCCGGCCCGGGGAGGCGGATAGGAACTGATCTCCAAGATTTTTTTCGATTTCCTCCCGGCGGGGCGGGGCGGTGAACTCATACCTTTTACGAACCTCGTTTTTCCGCTAACTGTATAATTTTTTGCAGGATGAACAGTGATATAATTCGGTATTTTTTTCCGGATAATTATCAACTTTCCACATTCGACGCCGGATGTACACCGGCAACCCGGGAAAACGCCCAATATAGCCGCTTCCCTCCGCACTTTCGGTGACGCACCTTAAAAATCCGATTTTAAAAATTGAATATTTTTCGATGTGCAATTTTTACAGCAATCCCATCTCGATCATCTTCTCCGCGATCTGCACGGTGTTGGTTGCCGCCCCTTTGCGCAGATTATCGCTCACCACCCACATATCCAATCCATTCTCGATGGAGGGATCGCGTCTCAGCCGGCCCACAAACACCTCATCCCGTCCTGCGGCATTGATGGGCATCGGATAACGTGACCGGCCGGGGTCGTCTTCCAGAATAATGCCGGGCGAGCGCCGCAGAATTTCGCGCACTTCCTCCAGGTCAAACGGCCGGCAGAACTCCACATTGAGCGCTTCCGAGTGCCCTGTTATCACCGGCGTGCGCACACAGGTGGCGGTAATTGCCAGTTGCGGCGCAGCCATAATCTTCCGGGTTTCGCGGATCATCTTATGCTCCTCGCGGGTGTAGCCGTCTTCCAGGAACACATCAACTTGCGGCAAACAATTATAGGCAATGGGATGCGGGTAGGCCGGCTGCGGAACGGCGCTGCCGGCGATCTCGGCGCGCAACTGCTCCACGGCTGTTTTTCCCGAGCCGCTAACAGCCTGGTAAGTGGCCGCCACCACCCGTTTAATTTGATAGCGCCGGTGCAGCGGGTGCAAAGCGACCACCATCTGAATGGTTGAACAATTGGGATTGGCGATGATTCCCCGGTGCTCTTTTAACGCCTGCGGATTTACCTCCGGCACAACCAGGGGAACCTCCGGCGCCATCCGCCAGGCGCTGGAATTATCCACCACCACCGCGCCCGCTGCAACCGCCTGCGGCGCCGTCTCTTTACTGACCGCGCCCCCGGCAGAAAAAAGCGCTACATCCACCCCCCGGAAACACTCCGCCGTTAATTCTTCTACAATGACCGAGGCGTCCCCAAAAGGCAAAGAAACTCCAACGGAGCGGGCCGAGGCCAGCAGCCTCAGATCCTTCACCGGGAAATTGCGTTCCTGCAGCACCTCCAGCATCTTCCGGCCCACCAGCCCGGTAGCCCCAACGACGGCAACGGTATACTGTTTCATAGCTCTCAAATGTGTTATGTGTTCATATCTCCGGCGCGTGATGATGATATTCCGCTCACGTCCGGGCGGGCGGCCAGGAAATTTCCGGCGCTTGTTTCTCCCGCAGTATAATATGCGCCAGCGGGCGGCCCGGGCCGACGGTTTCTACCGGCGCCTGTTCCACCAATATTTGCCAGGGCAGCACCAGGTACATCTCGCGCTTTTTCTCGTTTGCCGAGCAGATCGCCCAGCGGGCGTCGCTTTGCAGAGCCGCTTCGCGGTCGATCTCAACCGGCTTTTGTTCCGGATTCCATACCACCGTCTCCTGCTCCCCGCCCAGGGTTACCCGGCAGCGGCATCCCGATTCCGGCAGCGCCTCCAGGGAAAGGTGCAGCTCTTCAGGCGCAAATTCCCGCAGCGGGAAGAGCATGGCCATAAAGACCGGCAGCGAGCTTTGCCCGGTTATGCGCGCCGCCGAGATGGGCTGCTTTTTCCCGTAGCCTTCGGCCATCCAGCCCTGGTCTGCCGCAGCCCCGCCGGCCTGGCAATCCAGATGGAATCCCCCCGGCAAGGCAGCCAGCATAACCGGCTGACGCCCATCGAGCACAAAATTGCCGTCGGCAGTGAATTGAGCGCTGCTGAAATGAAGCGAGGATTCGATGTGAAAATCGGCGCGCGGCTCTGCTCCGAACAGATGATCCAGAACCAGCACATATTTTCCTTTCCGGAAGAGGATTTCCCGGCGGTGGCGCACCTTTTCAGGCAGCCCGGCAAACCGGTCTATCGCCGCTCCGGCAACATGCAGCAGCTCGCTTTCCAGCCAGATTCGCTCCGTTGGCGAGGAAACCTGCGACCAGCTAATCCGCCCTTCGTGCACGGCCTGGCCGCAGCCGTTGACCTCCACCACATTATGGCCGCGGGTCGCCCGAAAGTAGCGATGCCACTCCAGCGACCCGAAGTAGGTATGGAAACCGGGATCGATGACCAGCGGGCGGCCCCGCAGACAAAGCTCAAACGAGAGAATATCCGCGTGACCGTGGGCGGCGGAGGGCGTGGCGTCTTTATGCACCCCGTGGGCAATTTCACCGAAATCGAACAACAGGTAGTTTGCCTGTTCATCCCAACCGTCCCGGATGATGGCATAACCGCTGGCCTCGAATTTTATTGAGGCGGCCTCCGGCGGGGCGACAGCCAATTGGCGGTATTGTTCCACCCCGGCAGGGCCCAGCAGCCAAAGCAGTTCCTCCGCCGGGCCCTGGCTGACGCATTTCATATCCCCCCGGCCAAACAGAACCGCCCCCAACGCCTGGAAACAACGTAAATCCCATTGGGGCTCCGGGAGATAAAAATACACCGAGCGGGCGCTGTCGATATCGCCCAGCATCGGCAGGCGGCCGTCCGGGCGGGTTAAGTGCATCGGGAATTCGATGGCCTGTTCCAACCGCCCCCAGGTGCGCGGGGAAACCGGCAGATCATTTTGCTTGCGCAGCAGGGCGGTCGTCAAATAAAATCCCAGGGTAAAATGATGGTAGTAGCTGGCCTGCTCCACGGTAAACCCATCCGGAGCAAATTGATGATCCAACTGCTCTTCCAAAATCTTCCAGTAGTGATCACGCCATTTTGCGGTGCGGCCGCGCCCCCCCATTACCACGCCTAAAAAGGAAAGTGCGGCCAATTCGCCAATCAGGTGGTTATAGGGGCTGTAGTAAAAAGAGAGGTTTTCTTCGATTATGGCGCCGTGCAGGAGAAGCTGCCGGGTGAGCGTTTGCAGCCGCTCTTCCGTCCACACCGGCGAGGTGCGCGTGAAGTAGTAGGCCCACACCCAGGAAAAAATCCGCACGGAGTGTTCCAGCACCGAGGTATTATTGATTCCGATTTTATAAGGGGCGTCTTCTATCCAGCTTTTTAGCCACTGCCAGATTTTTTGCGGATACCGCTCATCCCCGCTTACCAGGTAAGCTTTGGCAACCTCGATAAAAAACTGGTGACGATTCAATTCCCAGGCAAATTTTACATCGCCGTAGCGTTCCGTATTAAACATGTCCACCTGGGAATGATGCCTGAGGGGATAGTCCGCGCCGGTTTCCGGGTTGCGGTTCCAGGAAATTCGTCCTTCCAAATACACCTTCAGCCCCAGCAATTCAAACTCATGATTTATAAGACGCTCCGCCTGCTCCAACGCCGGCACTGCTTGCCGGGGGAACTCCCGCTGATATATTTCTTTAAGCGCCGCAGGCTCCTCTACCAATCCAAAAAATTTTATCGATGTATCCGGGAAACGCCCGGACTGGTAATCCCATGATTGGATCCATCCCGGCTCAAACAATTGAGGATTTGTTCGGATATCCAGGTCGCCAAGCCGCCGCACTTCCCGGCGATTACGCAGCATTTGCCGGGCGCGGAAGGAAATTTCCGCCGGCGACATTTTGCTCAGTTTGGAGGCGTACTGAATGAGTTTCATAGAGGTAGATCAATTTGAAAAAATTCGGCGTGATTCCGCGCCAAAGACAACTTGCAAGGCACATCTTCGAACGAAAAATCACCGGATTATCAACATCATGACCGGGCCAAAACGTCCACAATTCGTTGGGCGGCCTGCCCGTCCCACAACTCCGGCTGCTGCCCTTCTTTCCATTTTCCGTTCAGGATTTGCCGGGCTAATTGGATGATCAGTTCCGTGTCGGTTCCCACGATTACATTGGTGCCCACTTCCACAGTTACCGGGCGCTCGGTGTTTTCCCGCAAGGTAAGGCAGGGGATTCCCAGGTAGGTGGTTTCCTCCTGGATGCCGCCTGAGTCGGTCATGACAAAACGGCTGTTGCGGGTCAGTTGCATAAAATCCAGGTAGCCGATAGGTTCCAGCAAGCGCACGTTGGGCAGCGACGAAAACAAATTCTGCAAACCGAAACGCTCCAGGTTTTTGCGGGTGCGGGGGTGCATGGGCAGGATGATCGGTATATCTTTTTGAATCTCGGCAAAGGCAGAGACAATTTTGCGCAGATTGTCCGGATCATCCACATTCGAGGGACGGTGCAGGGTTACCAACGCGTATCCCTGCGGCTCCAGTTCCAGCTCAGCTAAAATGGAAGACCGGGCCGCTTTTTCCAGGAAGAAGGTGAGCGAGTCAATCATCACATTGCCGACAAAGTGAATTTTGGATTCCGGAACGCCTTCTTTGAGCAGGTTTTCCCGGCCGCTTTTCTCGGTGACAAACAAATAGTCGGAGAGCGCATCGGTCACCAGGCGGTTGACCTCTTCCGGCATTTTGCGATCAAAGCTGCGCAGCCCGGCCTCGACGTGTACGACGGGAATCCAGAGTTTGGAAGCCACCAGGCTACACGCCACGGTCGAGTTTACGTCTCCGACCACCAGCACCATGTCGGGTTTCTTTTCCAGGCACACTTTTTCAAAATCGATCATAATTTTGGCGGTCTGCTCGGCATGGCTGCCGGAACCGACGCCCAGGTAAATATCCGGCTCGGGAAGCTGCAAATCTTCGAAAAAGAGTTTGCTCATGCGTTTATCATAATGCTGGCCGGTGTGAACCAGGATGGGCTCTAATGCGCCGTTGCTCTGATTCATGGCGCGCTGGATCGGGGCTATCTTCATAAAATTAGGCCGTGCACCGACGACGTTCATCACTCGTTTCATTCTGCTCCTCAAGTCAATTCGATGGTCAGAGTTACCGCATCACCGGGGAGAAGCCCCGCTTGAAAGAGGGCCAATATCCGTTAATTCTCTCAAATTGCTGTGACTGGAACCACGATCAAATTTTTCTAAATTTAATTTCTCCATCATCGGTAAAAAAGGGCCTTCAATTAAGGGGAATACCGGAAATCGCCCCCGGAAGCGGAGAAGCTTATCCCCCGGATTGCAGGCGGTGTACACAAAAAAAGCCGGAACAGCGAGGTCCCGGCTTTTTCTTTCTGCACATTGTTTTTTAGAACAGCGTGTAGATAAATGGGGCCAGCGCCGTGCCGGACGTGAGCACAATCAACAAGCTGATCAGCAACAAGAAGACGATAATCGGCGTCAGCCACCACTTCTTGCGCACTTTCAGAAAATCCCAGATTAAACCCAGTTTAGACATAGTGGACACCTCAATCAATAATGTAAAGCATCTCTATTTTGCAGGTTCTTATTCAGCCGGCAAAATAGACGAAACACACAAGAAATATAAATATAAAAGGCGCTTTCCGATCAAAAAAATTCTAAGAAAATTTACTTTAATTTTCCGCGTTTCCCTGTCTTTCTCAGCGTTGCTCAGCGTCAATTTCTCCACTCTCGATACGCGTTAGTACGGTTTTTCCGGTCTTCCGGCCGGGCCGTCGGTTTCGACCGGGCGCCAATAAGATTCCCGCTTTTTTTTCCAGTCGATGTCGAGAAAGTCTTTGCCAATTAAGCGCAGCATCAGGCCCAGCGGGGTAATCACAACAAAAAAAGTAAGGCTCAGAATAACCCGGGTCATCACCGCCCCGAGCAGTTCCGCAAAGCGCATCCACACTTTTTCCACCGGCGCCAACACCAGCGGAAACGCCAGCGCGGCCAGGAGGAAGGTTCCTGCCGCAGCAAAAAAATAGAGGTTGGCCGGGCTGTTTTTATAGGTAAACCAGGCCCCCAGAAGAGCCAGGGGAGCGGCCATCACCAGGCCGAATTTTCTCAGTTCTTTTTTATCGTTCGAGGCAGACATGAAATCCGCTTTACCTTCTGTTAATCCAACTCGTAGATTTCCCGCCAATTCTGTTTTTCTTTCAGGGGCGGCTGTTCCGTTTTGTAGAGAATGCAGTTTTCCAGCACCAGCACATCCATCTCCGTGCGCATAAAACAAAGATAGGCATCCTGCGGCGTGCAAACAATCGGTTCTCCACGTACATTAAAAGAGGTGTTGATGACCACGCCATAGCCGGTGCGTTTTTTAAACTCGTTAATCACCCGGTAATAACGGGGGTGGGTTTCCTCTCGCACGGTCTGGATGCGGGCGGAGTAATCCACATGGGTAATCGCCGGGATATCGCTGCGCGGCACATTCAATTTTTGGATGCCGAAGAGTTGCTGCTGATCGTCGTTCATTTTTTTGCGCCGTTTTTGCCGAACCGCGGCCACCAGGAGCA